>JACUUF010000198.1 GCA_014859465.1 Methyloprofundus sp. | reverse complement strand
ACCTACCTAAAAGCTAAGATAACTTTATTTTAGAGCGTTGCGTTATTTCAAGCTAGGCATAGATAGGTTACTAAGGAATAAGCCGTTAATATCTTAACAGGAGTCAAAAAACTTTAGCTTTTTTGGACATACACAGCAATAGCTAAAGCGATTGCACTCCTTATCAAAGGTCGACGTTAATAAGTACTCATTGCTAATTGGCCTGTAGGCATCAGTGCAACAACTCTATTTATAATTATCAAGATTCACGTTATCCACGCCAAATAAAGCAAAAGAAAGCAAATATGATCAGAGATTTATTAGAGGTTACCGATGCCAATATTTTACTCATTATTGGTGATGATCAACTTGACAGTATCAGTGATTTACTAAAGAGCAATCATTACCACAAAACACAAAAAGCAACGGATGCAAAAACAGCTTTAGCCTTTTATCAATCCACTCGGCCTGATCTTATTATTTTTGGTCCAGCGCACGATTGTACTTTAGATAAATTAAACACGCACCTACAAGCCCTAGACCCAGGTATTGCCTTACCGCCCATTTTTCTCATTAACAATGAGCAGGCGCATATCCCACCTATTAATGCTGGCGTAAAAGACTTTATCAATTCACCTGTTAATTCTGAAGAATTTTTATATCGACTGCATCATCTCATTCTTAATGAGTTAAGCTCTCAAGAATCTGCCCGCTATACAAAAACCATATTGGCAACCATTCAGCAACGTAATAATGAGCTACAAGAATCACAACTGGAAATTATTGAATGCTTAGGTTATGCCGCCGAATTTCGTGACTCTGAAACCGGCATGCATACTATTCGCGTTGGCCATTACTCAGTCTGTTTAGCAAAAGCCATGGGTATGAATGACAGAGAGGCTGAAAAACTGCTTTATTCTGCACCGATGCATGATGTGGGTAAAATCGGTATTCCTGACGCTATTTTACTAAAACCTTCGCGCTTAGAAGGCAAAGAGTGGGAAATCATGAAGCAGCACACGCTAATTGGTGAGCAAATTTTAAATCGCTCAAAAAACAAACTACTGCAACAGGCCAGCCTTATCGCCTTGTCGCATCATGAAAAATGGGATGGCAGCGGTTATCCGAACGGCCTATCGGGGACCGACATTCATCTCTATGGACGTATCGTTGCTATTGTTGGTGTTTTTGATGCCCTAACAATGGAGCGTCCCTATAAAAAAGCTTGGTCTATTGAGAGCGCTTTAGAATTAATTAACTCTGAATCAGGCAAGCATTTCGACCCTTTTTTAGTTGAATTGTTTAATCAGTTTCTACCCGAGATTATAAGCATCAAGGATACTTACAAGGACGACTACGCTAGCACTACCTTACTCAATGAATACGTGTCGATATCATAATGCCTAAACCATTATTTATTTTTATTTTTGGCTTTCTGATATTAATTAGCACTTTATTTGCCCGTTATCAAAGTCAAAAAGAGCAGCAAGCACTTATTCTCACGCCGTTAATAGATTTTTCTTTGGCAGACTTAAAAGGGGAAATCACGCCTATTGCAAAATGGCGCGGCAAAATTCTGATTATTAACTTTTGGGCAACTTGGTGCCCACCTTGCTTAAAAGAAATACCCGACTTTATTGCCCTGCAAAATGAATATGCGGATAAGAATGTGCAGTTTATTGGTATTGCGATTGATACGCCTGAATTAGTCGCTGACTATCTTGCTTTTATTGATATCAACTACCCTATTCTTATGGCTGAAGTAGAGGGACAGCCACTAGCGCAACAATTAGGCAATGTGGTCAATGCGGTTCCTTTTACCCTGATTGTAAATACCAATAACGATATTATTTTTCGTCATCCAGGTGAATTATCTAAAACTAAAATCCGCCAGCTTATTGATCCACTGGTACAACAAGAGCTGGCAAGCATGAAATAATTGCAATCTTACCGCAATAAATAAACGACATTCAGGAATAACGCAGCTTAAATCATTACTTTTTTAAAGTTATGCAAATTCACGGATAAAAAGCAAGTCTTTTCCAAGCGAGCAAGATACTAAGAAACTCACAAAAAAACGTGCTGTTTTGTCGCTAACTGCTGTTAAATAACATATATCTGGACAAAATCATGCAAATTAGGCAAAATTGGCCTGTTTTTATAATAACAATAATAAAATTACCTATTTAGCATGGCAAAAATCACTATCCTTAATGGTCCTAATCTTAATTTACTCGGCGTGCGTGAGCCGGGTCTTTATGGTAGTAAAACCCTCAGTGATATTCAGCACAGCACCGAAAAACTTGCTAAAAAACTCGGACACTCGCTCAACTTTGCGCAAAACAATGCTGAGCATGAAATGATAGAGCTGATTCATCAAGCATTTACAGATCACGTTGATTTTATCATTATCAACCCTGCTGCGTTTACCCATACCAGCGTCGCTATTCGTGACGCCTTGTTAGCAACAAAAATTCCTTTTATAGAAGTCCATCTATCTAATGTCCACGCACGGGAGCCGTTTCGTAAGCACTCCTATCTTTCTGATATTGCTCAGGGAGTTATTTGTGGACTTGGCGCATTAGGATACGAATTGGCCTTACAGGCTGCACATCAGACATTACTCGAGAGAAAATAAATCGTGGATATTAGAAAAATAAAAAAACTGATCGAACTTATTGAAGCATCTGACATCGCTGAAATTGAAATCATCGAAGGCGAAGAATCAGTGCGCATTAACCGTTATTCACAAGCTGTCGCACCCATTATGCCTGCGCCTGTGGCTACAGCTTCTACAGCCATTGCCTTTGCTAGCACTCCAGCGGCTGCACCAGAAGTTTGTGGTCACGTGGTTAAATCACCCATGGTCGGTACTTTTTACCGCTCAGCCTCACCTGGCTCTGCGGCATTCGTTGAAATAGGCCAGAAAGTTAAAGAAGGCGACACGCTCTGTATTATTGAAGCAATGAAAATCCTTAACCAAATCGAAGCGGATAAAAGTGGCACAATCAAACAGATCCTAATCGAAAATGCACAACCTGTTGAATATGATCAACCTCTTTTCATCATAGAATAAAGCGAGGTATAAACCATGTTCGATAAACTAGTTATTGCCAATCGCGGTGAAATTGCTTTACGCATTTTACGTGCGTGTCGTGAATTAGGTATTAAAACCGTTGCCGTATACTCCAGTGCTGACCGTGATTTAAAGCACGTCCGTCTAGCAGATGAAGCTATTTGTATAGGACCTGCGGCCTCTGTAGACAGCTACTTAAATATTCCCGCTATTATTAGTGCGGCTGAAGTGACTGATGCAGAAGCCATTCATCCCGGTTATGGATTTTTAGCAGAAAGCGCTGAATTTTCTGAAAAAGTAAAACAAAGTGGCTTTATTTTTGTTGGTCCAGAAGCCGATACTATTCGCAAAATGGGCGATAAAATTGAAGCCAAAAAAGCCATGCTTGCCTCTGGTATTCCTTGCGTTCCTGGCAATGGCGAACCTTTAGGTGATGATAATGCGGCCAACCTAAAGATGGCGCACGAAATCGGCTATCCAATTATCATTAAAGCCGCTGGCGGTGGTGGTGGTCGAGGTATGCGTACGGTACATACCGAAGGTGCTTTAATCAGCGCGATTGCGTTAACCAAATCAGAAGCCGGACAATTTTTTGGTAATGCGACGGTGTATATGGAAAAGTTTCTTGAAGACCCACGCCATATTGAAATTCAAGTTCTTTCTGACTCACACGGTAACGCCATTCACTTAGGTGAGCGCGACTGCTCTATGCAACGTCGCCACCAAAAAGTTATAGAAGAAGCGCCAGCGCCGGGCATTACCGAAGAGCAACGTAAATTTATTGGTGAGCGCTGCGCTAAGGCCTGTGTCGATATGGGTTATTTAGGCGCAGGAACTTTTGAGTTTTTATATGAAAAAGGTGAATTTTTCTTTATCGAAATGAATACGCGTGTTCAAGTTGAACACCCTGTGACTGAAATGGTCACGGGTATTGATATTGTTAAAGAACAAATCCGTATTGCTGCAGGCGAGCCGCTTTCTTATACCCAAGCAGATGTTGCTTTACGCGGTCATGCGATTGAATGCCGTCTCAATGCAGAAGATCCCGTGACTTTTATGCCTTGCCCTGGAACAATTGACGTTTTCCATATGCCCGGCGGCCCAGGTATCCGTTGTGAAACACATATTTATAATGGCTATAAAGTGCCCCCTTATTATGATTCTATGATTGGCAAACTGCTTGCTCACGGCGAAGATCGAGGCAGTGCTATTGCGCGCATGAAAACAGCATTAAGTGAAATGGTCATTGACGGTATTAAAACCAACATTCCATTACAGCAAGATATTATGACTGATAATGCCTTTGTCATAGGCAGTCAAAATATCCATTATTTAGAAAAGAAATTAGGTATAAGTTCAAAATAAATACTTCAGCGTAGGGCAAAGCCATTTGCTCAAAGCCCATGAGCAAACTAAAGCTACGCCCTACAAACGAAGCTAGCGAATTTAATCGAAACATTTCCATCTGCAACTACGGACTCCAGTCCGCTCCACACCAATAAATCATTATGGCTTGGCATCAAATTTCTGTGGTAAGTAACGCAGCGTCAGCATCCGATATTGCTGATTTTTTTAGTGAATTGGGGGCTGTCTCAGTAACTTATATGAGCGCTGAATCACAGCCCGTTTATGAGCCCAATATCGGCGAAACCAAAATTTGGGAACACACCCAAACCATCGCTTTATTTGAACTAGATGCATCCCCAGAATTAATTAAAACGTTACTATTCAAACAATTTCCAGGCGAGATCACCCACGACTGGCATGCAGAAGTATTAGAAGATCAAGTATGGGAACGCTCTTGGATGGCGCACTACAAACCCATGAAGTTTGGTGATCATCTTTGGGTCTATCCTACGGGGCAAGAGCAATTTGAAGCGAATACCGTCAGCTTAATTCTCGACCCCGGCCTGGCTTTTGGCACTGGCACACATCCGACGACTGCACTGTGTTTAGAATGGCTAGCAAGTCATGATGTCACTGGAAAAACAGTAATTGATTTTGGTTGTGGCTCGGGGATCTTAGCGGTCGCGGCAATTTTACTCGGCGCAAAAGAAGCCCATGCGATTGATATTGACCCACAAGCGCTGACCGCCACGCGCGACAACGCCGAAAAAAACAAAGTCAGCTCAAAAATAACAACGTATTTAGCTGAAGACTTTACTGCCTTTGAGGCAGATATTGTCCTCGCCAATATTTTAGCCAAACCTTTAATCGAATTATCACCACTGATTAGTGCTTTAGTACGCCCTCAAGGTGAGTTAGTATTATCTGGCATATTGAAAGAGCAGGCAGAATCAGTGAGTAGAGTTTATCAAGCAAATTTCACCATGAATGCACCAAGCACTCAAGATGATTGGTGCCGCTTAGATGGCGTTAAAAAATAAGAACATGATCTACGCAGTTTGCTCTAAGTGTCAAAACACTCAAGAAATTAGCGCCAAGCAATTGCAAAAAAAACACGGCAAAGTCATTTGCACGCAATGTAAAAATCCATTCAATCCACGCGCTTTCTTAACCAACAAACCGAGCCAAACCATTGATAACACTAATAAAAACGAAATAAAATCTTATGCTTGGCAAAAACCCGTCAATTCTCATGCTAAATTGTGGCTCATCAGCAGTCTTTTAGGGGTACTTTTACTGGTTTATCAAGTTTATCATTTCAAGGGCTACTCCTTAGCACAGTCCGCACAAATAAGACCTTGGTTAGCGGCTATGACCAAAGCCACAAACACCCCCCTACCTGCTTATAAAAATATTCAAGAATTTACCACTATTGGCAGTTCGTTTACAGCGATAGAAAATGATAATTTTCGACTGCAAGTCAGCTTTATAAATCACGCTAATTTCAGCCAAGCCTTACCCAATCTAAGCCTAACTCTACAAAATTTACACGGTGGCATTATTGCGCAACGCCTATTCACTCCCAAAGATTACCTCAGACATAACCAAGCTCCAACTCAGATTGCAAGCAACGGCTCTTTAGATATCGACTTGTTAATGGCTGTACCTAATAAAAATATTGGCGGCTATCAAGTCGCATTGCAATAACAAGCTGATACGAGAGCTTGCGTAGTTCGCTATAATAGCCAAA
>JACUUF010000197.1 GCA_014859465.1 Methyloprofundus sp. | reverse complement strand
TATTAAAAATCACAACGACCAGGCCTGGTAGTTAGGAAACTATGAATAATTCAAATCGCTGGTGGGAGCTTTATATCGTTCGCTATGCCATTGGCACAGTGGTTGGTGCGATTTGTGTGTATTTCATGTTGGTTACACTGGGTCCTGAAACGAAAGCATTATGGCTTATGCAGCCTGATATAACCAAAGAGCATATTGATGCACTGGTAGCACAATGTAAGTTAGAAAGTAACCAAGCCTGCATTGTGCAAGCGCAATTAACACAAGACCTATATGGTTTTAATATTGCACAACTTATTCTGCTAGGCATTTATGGTTTAGCTTATACCTACTTTGCCAGTGCGCCAGTTTTGGTTATTCATGCCATAAGACGAATTGTACTTGCCAAAAAAAAAGTGCGAAGATGATAGTCAAACTACAAAACCGTGCTTAGTTCTTGGAATACTGATTTTTATTGGATCATTGCTTGTAATATTTGGGGGTGCGGTGATTTGGCAAATTGGCTGGTTGAATGTTGCAATGTTATCCCTAGCCAGTACATATTTGCTGCTTCAATTAATCCTCTTAGCTTGTGAAAGCCGAAATGCGCCTGCCTTACTCGCGCACTATAAAAAATTGCATACAGCGCGAAAGTCAAAATGCATTGAAGCGGATATCTATAAACATTTACGCGAACACGGCAATGCCTTTTTATTAGTGCTTCACAACGTAATGTTGCTAGGTGTCGTTTTTGCGATATACCAAACACTAGGAACAGAATGGCTTTTACTTTCGATATTATGGATACTCCCGGCTGCTGGAGTTTATATGCTAGGGCATAAGATTGAAGCTGAAATGATAAAAGACAGTGATTGCGAGAAAACCTCGAAAATAACCGAATCAAAAATTAAATGACCAATAAGCTAAAAACATTTTATAAACGCATCCAAGTTTACCTCGCAAATACCTCATGGATCATGGCTGAAAAAGTGGCTGTCATGGGTCTAGCTTTTGCTGTAACGGTTGTATTGGCACGTTACCTTGGGCCGGAGCAATTTGGAATATTGGCTTACGCGATTTCGTTGGTTTCGCTTTTTGCTGTAGCGGGGCATGTGGGACTGAGCGGTTTAGTCGTAAGAGAGCTAGTTAAAGACCCTGAAAATAAAAATACCATAATGGGTACCAGCTTTGTTTTAAAAGGGCTGGGGTATATTATTGGCTTCACGTTAGTCTTAATTACCGCTTTTATAACCGAACCGCTTGGCAGTGTTGAGTTTTGGGTGTTGCTAATCATTGCATTCAGTCTGATTTTCAAGCCCTTGGATGTAATCGATTTTTGGTTTCAATCGCTTTTGCAAGCAAAATACACTGCCATCTCAAGAACCATTGCCGCTGTTATCAGTTCAGCCCTTAAACTGCTCCTTGTGTTTTTAGGCGCTCAACTCGTTTTGTTTGCTGTTGCACACTTAATTCAAGCCGTGATTGGCACTTTATTGCTCATTAGTTTCTTTGTCATAAAATCCAAGTTAAAAGTTACAGACTGGCAATTTTCTAAAGACAAAGCAAAAGAACTGTTTAGTCAAGGCTGGGTGGTTTTCTTAGGGTCAATTTTCGCTGTTATTTATCTCAAAGTAGACCAAGTCATGCTCAAATGGCTTGTCGGTGCAGAAGAAGTTGGTATTTATGCTGTCGCAGCAACCTTATCAGAAGCATGGTATTTTGTTCCTGCGGCGATTGTCGCTTCCTTTTTCCCAAAGCTTATTAAACTCAAGCAAGAAAGTCCAAAACAATACCACCATCGCTTGCAACAACTTTTCGACTTCCTATTCGTGATCGCTCTTGTTGTTGCCGTGTTAGTTACATTGTTAGCGCAACCCATCATATCAACTTTATTTGGTGAAGCGTATCTAGGGGCAATCCCGATTCTTGTTGTGCATATTTGGGCTGCCTTGTTTATCTTTATGCGTGCGGCATTTAGCAAGTGGATATTAATCGAAAATGTATTAATGTTCTCATTAATTACACAAGGGCTAGGTGCTCTAGCTAATGTAGCCTTAAATTTCTGGCTTATCCCTTTATATGGCGGTTTAGGTGCAGCCTATGCCACATTGATCGCTTACGCGATGGCTTCTTATATCGCTTTGCTATTTCATACTAAAACGCGCGTAGTCTTCTTTATGATGACGAAATCATACTTTGCCCCCATTCGCTACTCGCTTTTAAGAAAAGGAACCTAAATGAAATCACTGCTTAAAAAAATCTTGCCACGCTGGTTAAAAGATCTAATTTTGAAAACGATTAAACTACCAGGCCTGGTGCTTTCGCCCATGTTCAAAAGCAGTCAGTTTTTAGCTTCATTTTATTATGCGTTTTTTAGCAGTCAATTAAGCCGTGAGCATAAAGCGGTTTTAGCAGGCAAAGCCGCCTATCAACAAAGCCTAAAAGATATTGGTGAAACGTCGGTGTTATTGCGTCGGAACATTCACCGCCTCGAAAAAGGCTTGATTATGCAACCGCGCCGCGATGTATTTGCCGAAAATTTTATTGGCGAAACAGTGAAAATCTACCAGCGTGCGATAAAACTCAATAGTCTTAACCCTGAAGAAAAAAAATGGGTGACAGATGTATTGGTTGAATACTTTAAGGTCGTCAGAGATACAAAAACGATTGCAAAGGCGCGCCAAGCGTTTAACCAAGTGTTAAATGAAACCAAAGAAGAAGAGAAATATATCCCTTATCCGTTTGATAGCTTGCCAAAAACCGATATTCAGTATGAAGCGCTGAAAAAGCTATTTATCAAACGTCGATCCGTTCGTTGGTATCAAGATAAAGAAGTACCAAGTGAATTAATTGAAAAAGCCGTCAATTTGGCGACGCTTGCGCCTTCGGCATGCAATCGCCAACCTTATTCGTTTTATGTATCACAAAATAAAGAAAAAGCCGTTCAAATAGCCAAGTGTGCAGGCGGCACACCAGGTTGGGCGGAAAATATCCCGTGCATTATTGTAATCGTAGGCGATTTATCTGCTTATCCGGGTGAACGAGACCGCCATTTAATTTATATTGACGGCTCACTCGCGGCCATGCAATTGATGTTGGCGTTTGAAACGCTGGGGTTATCAACCTGTTCAATTAATTGGCCGGATGTTGAAGCCGCAGAACAAAAGTTGGAAAAACTGCTGGAATTAAAGCCCTACGAACGCCCAATTATGTTGTTATCAGTCGGCTTTGCACAAGACAAAGGCGGCATCCCTTATTCGCAGAAAAAAGATGCGCAAGTTTTAATTAAAAAAGTATAGAAAGGTTTAAATATGATTAACGGAAAAAAACTGATTGAAATTCGCAAAGCGGGCTTTGTAAACAAAGGCGCAGAGCTTATGCTTTACGCCATCTTGGACAAAATGAAAAAAGAATTTCCCGATGCCGAGTTTGCGATGGCGCCGTCTGTTTCAACGGCATCGGCGCCTTACTTAAAAAGAGCTGAATTACGCCTATACCAAAAAGCCCAATTCTGGCGAAAGGGGTTTCAATTTGGTGTTCTAGCAAATCTCATTCCTGCAAAAATTCGTGATATGTATGGCATTGTGCTTGATAAAGAAGTAGATATTGTTATTGATGCCGCAGGATTTTCTTATAGTGACCAATGGGGTAAATACAGCTGTTTAGAGTTGGCTGATTCCTGTAAACGTTGGAAAAAAATTGGTACTAAAGTCATTTTATTACCCCAAGCCTTTGGCCCTTATAAAAGTGCTTATAACCGCAAAGGTATTACAGCGGCTTTAGATAATGCAGATTTGGTGTTTGCGCGTGAAAAGGTTTCATATGACTATTTGGTAGATGTCGTTGGCGAACGCCCGAATCTAAAAATGGCGGTGGACTTTACAAATATCGTTGAAGGTATTGTGCCGGAAGAATTTGACCAAGAAGCGAATCGCTTTTGTATTGTGCCAAATTACCGCATGATTGATAAAACCAGCAAGGCAGATAGCGATGCTTATTTACCGTTTATGATCGAAGTAACGCGCTACGCTTATGAAAAAGGGCAAAAGCCTTTTATCCTTGTGCACGAAGGGGCGAATGACCTAATGCTCGCTGAAAAAATTCGAGATGCGGTGAGTCAAGACGTGCAAATAATAAAAGAATCACATCCTTTAAAAATTAAAGGTATTTTAGGTGTTTCGTCTGGAACGGTTGGAAGTCGCTTTCACGGTTTGGTGAGTGCTTTATCGCAAGGTACACCAGCTTTAGCAACAGGTTGGAGCCATAAGTATCAAATGTTATTTCAAGACTATGGTTTTCCTGAAGGTTTGTTGAATGTGCATATGTCAAAAGATGAACTTCACAAAACAATGGATTTAATCATCGACGAAACGAGCAAACAAAACGTAATTGAAAAAATCCAATCAAACAGCCAGCGCCTAAAACAAGAAACCGAACAAATGTGGGTGGATGTGTTGAAGGTTTTAAAATCTTAAATCAAAAATAACCAGGCCTGCTATGAACAAACAATCCATCAAGTGCATATTGCTAATTCAAGGAAAGATCACATCGCTGGGAATTAAGTTATGTTGAAATCATGGTTAGTAAAGTGTGTATGAGAAAGGATATGTGCATAAGTTCTAGCGTAGATGATTTAATTGTTAAAGGTTTGCACGCAACTTTTAATGATTTATATCGATTTACTGGTGATGAACTAGATGTCTCTCACCCGGAATACCTGTTGACGGTTAATATTGCAAAGTCTTTAGCTGAGAATTTTTTTGGTTTTAATGGCTATGATATTAGGATTGAGTGCCCAACGAAATATCTAATTCGCCATGCTTTTAAATTTAAAATGCCAAAGTTTCATTGGCCTTTACATAAAAATAAAAATTGCCAATCAACCAAACGTTATATCAAAGGACTAGAAAAAGTTCGTAAGGGGCGGGTTGATATTGCCCTATTTAAACAGGGTGGTTTTTCCAAGGTGCTAAAATATGTATTTGAGATTAAGCGTCCCAATCAGGCTAAGAAGTCGATAATTCAAGACTTAGTACGGTTGAAAACATTCTGTTTATTAGAAAATGAAGATGGGTTTAGTGATTTTCAAGCTGGCTACTTTATCGGATTGCAGTATTTTCAGGGTTATCAAACACCAGATAAAATAAAACAAAATTTAGATATAACAACATTCAGATTTAGAAGTTATATTCAAGAAGTTAACCATGATCGAAAAGTTTGCGAGGAGTTGCGAGTTTTTACGCTAAACAATCCAAATATCGTCGATGAAAATGAGTTTGAAGCTGAATTCATTGGCGCGCATCATGTGGTCGGTGTAATTATCGAGTTAAAGCGCAATGTTTGATGTTTTTACTGGTTTCTTAACCGCCCAAATTAAACCCCAAAGGAATAATGTTTGATTAAACTCTCCGCGCTTGCATCAATTTGGTTTAAAACCTGGCCGAAGTTGTTGGTGATGTTGGCTGGGGTTGGGTTGTTTGTGGTGGCGGTTTGTTGGTTGAGTGGGGATGTGAAGAATCTGCTGGTTAATGTGGCGTCGGCGTTGATTGCGGTGCCGTTGATTTTTATTTTCTATGAGGTATGGCGCGACCATTCTAATCAGCAGTTGAACAGTTCTGTCTATGATTATGCTCAAAATGAGATGAGCTTGGCTCTGTTGCACGTCAAAGACGATATGCATTTTTGATACAAGGCGTGGGGCATTATTTTGAAGCGGGTGATCTGGTGATTGATGATGCCGAAATCCCGATGATGAAAATTGAGATTTTGGATCACGCCAAGATTCGCTTGGATGAAGAGGGCAAACCCTATCGTTTAAAAGACCGCGACCCTAGTTTGTATGAAGAGCTGGAAGATGTGTTGGATTATGAGCGTGAACTTATGCCGGGCATTATTATGGATACGCATTATCTGGGCTATCAGCTCAGGGTGTTTGATCTTAAAACGAGCATAGCGCGCCTGGACGGCTTGATGGCGAATGGTTTTGTGATGGAACGCTTGTCGGACGATAAAACGCGGGTGATTGTCTCGCTGATGGAAACGCTGAAACGGTTGGATGGGTTTATGGACTTGCACGCGGATTTGTTTGTGCTATCGAACCTTAAATATGATCGCCTGTTTACAGAAAAACTCAGCTCCGGTGACGTGTCGTTGGATTATCGGGAAATGAAAGGTAAGTGCGTTAAGTTTGAGCAG
>JACUUF010000196.1 GCA_014859465.1 Methyloprofundus sp. | reverse complement strand
AGTCGAATTTGGACTCAATATTTACACATGATTACAGATTTAACCCACTACCAATGGCTTATCCCGAATTGAGGTTAATTAAAACCAAATCATGCTCCAGCGTCAGCGCATCATACAAAGGATGTATCACAATACGCTCAACATCCGCGGCATCTAAGCCGATGATGGGCAAACAACAGTCGTTGCATTTGATTCTTTAAGTTCTGTTTTGCCTGGTGGAGGATTTGACTCTATTACTCTGAGTGAAGATGCGCTTGTAATAATAGGCTGGCTTATGAGCAGTCAGAAGCATTATGCGCTGAATTTGCAGAATCTGAATGTTTTAGGCTTTCACGTATTGCCGCGTCCTGATGTGGTCAACGCAACGGGCGATATGAGCCTGTTTAACTCTGGTTTTAAATTGATTTTGCGCTTATCAGAAGAAAATAAGGCGGTGATTCAGCGAGAAGGTTTTTGTTTTGCGAGTATCAGTGATGAATATGGCGCTAGAACGCCTGTCAGAGCTAAAGCGGATGCGTTACTTGATTGTAGAAATTGACATCCTCCCCACGCTAAAGCCATAGCTATCTACACAACTTTTATACTTTTAAATACCATGAATTAACAAGTGAAGTTGCTCCCTCTCCTGCTGGAGAGGGTTGGGGGGAGGAGATTAAAATTCATGCTTTTTGTTGCGCGTGTGGCGTTTAAACAGCGTTGTTAAACAGAGGGTGAATTGATTTCCCCTTATCCAACCTAATCATGTCGGGCTATCTATGCCTAACACTTTACGGGTAAATGCAAATCCGATCCTGTCGGATTTGTCCCTCTGGAGAAGGCTATGCTTATGGCGAATGTCTGCTGTAATGATTGGTAATGTAGTGAATATACAAACAAAGCCCTCCCTTGCTGGGGAGGGTTGGGTGGGGAGAATAAAATCAAGGCTTTATCTATTTTCCCTTATCCAACCTAATCATGTTGGGCTATCTATGCCTAAAGAGGCGCGGTTATTTGCCTATACAAAACGAACTAAAAATCTTGCCTAGTAGGTCATCAGAGGTAAACTCACCGGTGATTTCTGAGAGCTGATTTTGTGCTTGTCTTAGGTCTTCAGCGACTAATTCACTGGCTAGATTGTCTTGTAATTGTGCCAAGGCATTTTGCACAAAGTGTTCGCCTTTAGTTAAGGCTTCTATATGCCGGCGCCGAGAGATGAAGACATTGTCTGTTGCACCGTCAAAACCGACACTTTGTTTTAGGTGCTGTTTTAATAGATCCATGCCGATGTCTTGTTTTACTGAGAGGTAAATTTGCGTGCCGTTTTCGTTCTCGATGATTTTTGGCGGTATTTTCAGTAAGTCAATTTTGTTATAAATTTTGCTGATGCTGATATTATTCGGTAACGTTTTTAAGATGGCCTCTGGCTCGGGGTCATTAGCATCAATGAGTAATAAAATTTTATCGGCTTTTAAAATCTCAGCATGTGCGCGACGTACGCCTTCTTGTTCGACGGCATTGTCACTTTCGCGTAAGCCTGCGGTATCAATAATATGCAGGGGCATGCCATCGATTTGTATGCGTTCTTTCAGTACGTCACGCGTTGTGCCGGCAATATCGGTAACAATCGCGGCATCATGGCCTGCTAAGGCATTGAGTAAGCTGGATTTGCCGGCATTGGGCTTACCGGCCAGAACTACGGTCATGCCATCACGTAGTAAGCGACCTTGTTGGGCGGTGACGAGTATCGCTTGGATGGCTTGCAATAAGCGAATAATACGGTTTTCGACTATGCCATCAGTTAAGAAATCAATTTCTTCATCGACAAAATCAATGGCGGCTTCAATATAGATACGCAGTTCAATTAGCTCTTGTACAAAGAAATTAATTTGTTCAGAAAATGCGCCTTGCAAGGATTTTTGCGCGGAACGTGCGGATTGTTCGGTGCTGCTGGCAATTAAATCGGCAATCGCTTCTGCTTGGGCTAAATCTAGCTTGCCATTTAAAAAGGCGCGTTCTGAAAATTCTCCTGGATTAGCGAGACGCGCGCCTAAAGATAAAATACGCCTAAGTAACATATCGAGAATAACGGAGCCGCCATGGCCTTGTATTTCTACGCTATCTTCTCCGGTAAAGGAGGCTGGATTAGGGAATAATAAGGCTAAGCCTGAGTCAATCATGCTGCCATCCGCTTCATAAAATGCAGCATAGTGCGCATGACGCGGTTGGAGCGTTTTGTTGGTTAGTTGCTGGGCAATAGCGAGGGCGTTATTGCCAGAGATTCTAATAATCCCGATACCGCCATTGCCAGGAGGGGTGGCGATGGCGGCAATCGTATCTTGATGAGTGATATTCATAATAACCTCAATAAAAAAGCCGAATCAGCTAGCGCATGATTCGGCTTAGGGTGTCGATATTAACTTAAAGTATAGAGTTACTTATCGCCAACAATTTTTTTCGTGATATACCATTGTTGGATAATCGATAAGGTGTTGTTTGTTACCCAGTATAAAACTAAACCTGAAGGGAAAAACAGGAAGAATACAGTAAAAACGATCGGGAACATACGCATGATTTTTGCCTGCAATGGATCAACCGGTGCAGGATTTAATCTTTGCTGTATGTACATACTAATACCCATTAAGACAGGTAAAACAAAGTAGGGATCTTTAGATGATAAATCTTGTACCCAGAACAGAAAAGGTGCTTGTCTTAATTCAACCGTTTCAATTAATACCCAATACAGCGAAATGAATACCGGAATCTGTACGATAACCGGTAAACAGCCGCCCATAGGATTAACTTTCTCCTTGCGGTATAAGTCCATCATTTCTTGATTAAAGCGTTGACGGTCATCGCCATAGCTTTCTTTTAGCTGTGCTAGGCGAGGCTGTAATTTACGCATTTTTGCCATTGATTTGTAACTAGCCGCTGACAAGGGAAAAAACAGTAATTTAATACAGAAGGTTACGCCCATAATTGAGAAACCCCAATTTTTTACGAAGTCATGAATAAAATTCAATAAGGCGTAAATAGGTTTGCCAATAATCGTTAACCAGCTGTAATCAACGGTTAATTCAAGGCCTGGCGCTATAGCTTCCATCATCGGCTGGATTTTAGGCCCAACAAATAATTGGCTTTTAAATTCAGCGCTGCTATTTGCGGCTACTGTGGTTGGATTAGGGTAAGAGCCAATAACATAGCGTGAGTTGCTTAATTCTTTAGTGAAGAAATGTTGTTCATTGCCTACCGGCGGAATCCATGCTGCCGCAAAGTAGTGTTGAATCATACCTGTCCAGCCACCTGTTGAGGTCACTTTAAGGTCAATATCAGCCATGTCATCAAATTCAAATTTCTGGAATTTTTCCTCTTCTGTATAAATAACAGCGCCGGCAAAAGTACGGATAAAGGTATTACCTTGGCTATCGCTATAAGGCACTCTAAGTAATTGTGTGTACGGTCTGCCTGTCCAGTCTTTTGCTGATTTATTAGTTACTTTTTGTGTTAGTTCGATAGCGTAACTGCCACGGGTAAAGGTATAGGTTTTGCGATAGCTTAAACCGTTGTTGTCCGTCCATGTTAATGGCACGGTCAAGGTATTTTCGCCTGCTTTAAGCGCGTAGTTAGTTTGCTCTGCGTGCAGCTGTATGCTGTGGTTTGGTAAGGTTGCAGATTCAGGGCTGCTAATAAGTCCACTTTGACCTAAAAATAGCTTTTCTGGGCTGCTGTCAAATAAGCGTACTGGCGTTGGCTCGCCTTTTTCAAAAGGATAATCCAAAAGATCAAGGTTGCGTAAAGTACCGCCTTGAGTGTCAATTTCCAGATGATAAACGTCAGTAGTAACGGTAATGATACTGTTTGCTTTGTTTTCCTGGAAAGGTAGCTCAGAGTTGCCGCTATTTGATCCAGTAACGGGAACTAGGTTGCCACTGCTATCAATAACGGTTTGTTGAGCGGTAGTTTCAGGTTTTGGGCCATAGTCCACTTGCCATGCTTCCCATAACATTAATGAAATCATCGATAAAATGACGATGAGTACAAATCTTATATTCTCCATTTTTACTTACCAACTTTTTTGGGTACAGGATCATCAATATCACCAGCATGAAAAGGGTGACATCTTAGTAATCGTTTTATTGTGAGATAGGAGCCGATGAGTGCGCCATGCATTGATATTGCTTGCATAGCATAGCTCGAACAAGTGGGGTGAAAGCGACAATTATTTCCCAGCAGAGGACTTATAAAATATTTATAAAATCTCAGTAGGGCTATGAGAAGGGTGCGCATCGCTTAGTTACCTTGAGCCAATGCTTAGCTAAAGAATTTTGCAGTGTTTTTGAGTCTGCTGTCGCCGCATCCCTGCGTGCGGTTACAACGAGATCAAGATGCGGCATTTGATGTTGTTGTAATCTAAAGCTTTCCCGGGCAGATCGTTTGATTTTATTTCTATCTACAGCGCGTCTAATGTGTTTTTTGGCAATAGCAAGCCCTAAGCGGGGATGCTCTAGCTCATTAACAATAGCAAGCACGGTGAAATAGTTATCGGTTGATCTTTCCGGTTTTGCAAAAACACGTTTAAATTCAGCGGGTTCTCGTAACCGTACAGACGGTGGAAAACTAAATGCTTTCTGAGTCAACGGTTAAAGAGCTAGTACGTGACGACCTTTTGCTCTGCGTGCATTGATAACTTTACGACCACCGACGGTTGCCATTCTTGCACGAAAGCCGTGAGTACGAGCGCGTTTGATTTTGCTTGGTTGGTAAGTTCTTTTCATGTTAATGATTCCTAAACGTTAAAAAATGGATATAAAAGTTCTGGAATCATAGGTAATTAATGGGCGTTTGTCAATATCTTAAATGTGTGCCATCAGGCACTTAGGCATGGGCATTTATTAAGTTCGACATTTGATAAGGAGGGCAATAGCTTTAGCTATTGCTGTACCTGATAAAAAAGCTAAAGCTTTGTTGCGTCTGCTCAAGTTATTAATACCTTATTGCTGGCTAAATATATAAGGAGTGTATTTAGCCGCGTTTTTATGAGCTTTACGTGTAAACCCAAAATGGCACTAGGAAATTAGTGTTAGGCAGATGCAAAGGTATACGTCTATTTAATGGTCATTGTCTAATAAATAGACACTAAAAATAACCAAGGGAATTTTTCGTAAAGTCTGTAAGTGTATGAAAAATAAATGTTTATATTTTTTTAGGACGTTGGCACGCTAACTGCTTTATACCTTGTGGAAGCTGTCGTTAGCTTGGATTAGCACACACTTCAATACTGTACGTTATCAAGCATAAAGGCATAGTGATAACGACAGCTTCATTAAACAACTAACAAGAAACGAGGAAAATAACATGGCAATAAGTGCTGCAACAAAAGCTGCAACAGATGCTTTGGCTGTCAATCGTGCACCAACTAGCGTTAATGCGCAGGAAGTACATAGATGGTTACAAAGTTTTACTTGGGACTTCGATAAAAATCGTACTAAGTATCCGACTAAGTACAAAATGGCGAATGATACTAAAGAGCAATTTAAGCTCATCGCTAAAGAATATGCGCGTATGGAGTCTGTTAAAGATGAGCGCCAGTTCGGTAGTTTACAAGATGTATTGACGCGAGTTGATGCGGGCAACAAAGTGCATCCAAAATGGAATGAAACCATGAAGGTGATCTCTAACTTCTTAGAAGTTGGGGAATACAATGCGATTGCTGCGACAGGGATGTTGTGGGATTCTGCAACGGCGCCGGAGCAAAAGAATGGCTACTTAGCACAAACGCTAGATGAAATTCGTCATACTAACCAATGTGGTTATGTGAATTACTATTTCACTAAACATGGACAAGATGCGGCTGGACACAATGATGCGCGTCGTACGCGTACGATTGGCCCCCTATGGAAAGGGATGAAACGGGTCTTTTCTGATGGTTTTATTTCAGGTGATGCGGTTGAGTGTTCGATTAACTTACAGTTAGTTGGCGAAGCTTGTTTCACTAACCCATTAATTGTTGCTGTCACCGAATGGGCGGCAGCAAATGGCGATGAAATCACGCCAACGGTGTTCTTATCTATTGAAACCGATGAGCTGCGCCATATGGCAAACGGTTACCAAACAGTTGTTTCGATTGCCAACGATGAAGCCGCTTCGAAATATCTGAACACTGACCTTAACAATGCCTTCTGGACACAGCAAAAATATTTTACCCCCGTTT
>JACUUF010000195.1 GCA_014859465.1 Methyloprofundus sp. | reverse complement strand
AATTCCTGCTTATATCGCATTTTATGTATTTGTCCCTAAACAAGCTGGCAGCTATCTATTTAGCGATGAAGCAGCACGCATGGCATTTATTGTCTTAGTGGTATTTTCTTTACCGATTGGTTTCCATCATTTATATATGGATCCTGAGCAAGCAAAAGGCTGGAAGTTGCTACATGGCATAGGTACTTTTATTGTCGCCTTACCTACCTTAGTGACGGGCTTCACGGTTATTGCTTCTTTAGAAATTGCCGGTCGCTTACGTGGTGGCAAAGGTTTATTCGGCTGGATTGGTAGCTTACCGTGGAGCAACCCTATGGTACTTGCTGTCATTCTATCCTTAGTCATGCTTATCTTTGGTGGCTTTGGCGGTATTGTCAATGCCAGTTATGCGATGAATGCGATGATCCATAACACAGCATGGGTACCAGGACATTTCCACCTGATCTTTGCAGGTACTACCGTTATTATGTACTTTGCGATTGCTTATTATTTATGGCCGATTTTATGCAAAAAACCCTTAGCGACAAAGTCGCTAGCTTTAGTGCAATTATGGACTTGGTTTATCGGTATGAGCATCATGACCACACCTTGGCATGTGCTCGGTTTATTAGGGCAGCCCAGACGAATTTCTAGCGTGCAATACAACAACCTACTTACTATGTCTTGGGAACCGTATGAGATATTAATGATTCTAGGAGGCTTAGTGTTATTAAGCTCTGCTTGTTTGTTTTTTTATATCTTAGTAAAAACACAATTCGGCGCGACAACAGAGGTTTTTGTCGGAGAAGTAGAATACGCAGACCCTTTACATGAAGTAAAAGATTTACCTGAGTATTTAAACGATTTCAAATTGTGGAATAAAGTAATTGCGGTCTTAATGCTCATTAGCTTTGGTGTGCCAATTTTACAATTCTTTTTTATGGACACTTACGGCTCAAGCGCATGGGGATATTAATCATGAAACGCATACTACCTTTAATTTTAGGAGGCTTAGTGTTATTAAGCTCTGCTTGTTTGTTTTTTTATATCTTAGTAAAAACACAATTCGGCGCGACAACAGAGGTTTTTGTCGGAGAAGTAGAATACGCAGACCCTTTACATGAAGTAAAAGATTTACCTGAGTATTTAAACGATTTCAAATTGTGGAATAAAGTAATTGCGGTCTTAATGCTCATTAGCTTTGGTGTGCCAATTTTACAATTCTTTTTTATGGACACTTACGGCTCAAGCGCATGGGGATATTAATCATGAAACGCATACTACCTTTAATTTTATGCATAGCACCTGCTTTTGTTTCCGCTGAGCCAGCTTCTAATATGGTTTGGGTGCCTGAAACACTGAATTTCGTTAAAGACGGAGATGCAAAAAAAGGCAAACAACTCGCTCAATCTTGTTCAGGCTGTCACGGTGAAAAAGGCATTAGCGCAATCGGTATGTTCCCTTCATTAGCGGGGCAAACTGCAAACTACACTTATAAGCAATTACGTGATTATGCCGATGGTAAACGTGAGAATCCGATGATGTCTTCGATCGCTGCCGGTCTAAGCGAAAAAGACAGTGCAGATTTAGCTGCGTGGTTTCAATCATTGCCAACCGCACAAAACATAGCGTCACAAGAAGATCTTAGCAAGGCGATAAGCTTAGTAGATAAAGGCAATGGTAAAAAAATCTTACCGCCTTGTTTTGTCTGCCATGAGTCCTCAGGTAAAGGTCAGAAAATAGATACTCCGGCTTTAGCAGGACAACAAGCTGAATATACTGAAACTACCTTATTAGCCTATAAAAATGGCACCCGCCATAATGATATTTATAGCCGCATGCGCATTATTGCCAAACAGCTCAGCGACACTGAAATTAAACAGCTAGCCGAGTATTATCAACAATTAAAGTAAGCACAAAAAAGCCCGCCTGTTGTTCAACAGACGGGCTTTTTTTTAAATCGTAGCGCGGACTTCAGTTCGCCCTAGTTTCCAGTTTACTAGCCTGCGTCGATAATCTCAAAATCATGAGTAATTTCTACTGACTTCTGTAGCATCAATGAAGCAGAACAGTATTTTTCCGCGGATAACTTGATCGCACGTTCTACAGCTGCTTCTTTTAATTCTTTTCCTGTCACTACAAAATGCACATGAATTTTAGTGAACACCTTTGGAATAGTATCTGCGCGTTCAGCGCTAATCTCCGCCATACAATCGGTAACATTATTGCGCCCTTTTTGCAAAATTTGCATCACGTCAATAGAAGTACAACCTCCCATACCTAGTAATAACATTTCCATGGGACGCACGCCCATATTATTACCGCCTAACTCAGGTGGACCATCTATCACTACCGCATGACCACTTTCAGACTCACCCAGAAACATCATCCCATCAACCCATTTAATACGTACTTGCATTAACACACCCTCTATTGATAAAAAGCCTAGATTAGCATACATTAATCCTAAAAACTTTTTGCACCGTGTTTTCCTTTCCTTTGCTTCGCTAGATCAAAAATACCACTATGCTTATCAATGTATTAACTGCTTTTTTCAGCTTCACCCACTTAATTAGTCCATGGGAAGTCATCCTAATATTACTAGTCACGGCCTATATCGCGTATTTGTTAACACCACAGACAATAGCCAACAACGGCAACGCTGTAAATATTCCACCCGATACAAGTATTTACAATTATCTATTATCAGCATGGCTAGGCCGGCTTTCTTTAATACAAGCGTTCCTGCCTTTTTATATTATTTTAAACGCCGTCTTATTTTACATTGATTACCGCATAGCCAACTCCAGCTACACCGTTGCTAGCTGGGTAACTATGCATATTATCTTCGCTATCCCCGTATTATGGTGGACTATTGCTGTCTGGCGTTGCTCAAATAATAAAGCCACCCGGCTATGGGCAAGTGCGGCACGTTTTATAACAATCACCGTGCATTATGAATATCTACTGCGCTTTATTATTCGCTATTATTACCCCAAAATATGGTTTAACTGCCAGCAATTAGTGATTGAATTTGGGGATTGTTTTTAGGTTTAAAATACCAGATTCCTAACGTATGCCTGATAACTCGATATCCAAAGCCAAGCAAACCATCCTAAACAGCATCTGTCAGCTAAAAGCCGGCATGTAAAAATCACACGATTTGCTATATTAGTTTTTATGCTCTTGAGGCCGACTATGGCTACTACTAAGTTCAGCCTCCTGCCTGTCTAAGGTTCCAATATCCAACACTGGCCTAAGGGTTAATGCAGACAGTTATCATCTTGATATGTTGAACATAAGACTCGTTATGCGAATCCGACTCAAACTCACATTGTTATTAGGCGCTAAGCGACAAAAGGCCCTAATTTTCCTAGGCTTTATACATGTTAATTAGCATATAAAGATACTCGTCTTAAAATGAGTGCGTACAATGGTCTTTCCATATAAATTAAATAAAGAAATAAAATGAAGAAAATAAATGTAGTAGCAATTTTATCAAGCATCTTAATAGTCAGTAACAATGTATACGCTGAACCACTTACCAATCAAAATGTTCAAGGAACTTGGTCTCTAGAATACACTAAAAAATCTGAAAAATCGCAGGAGCTTTTACCGCGAGAAGACACTTGGGTCTTTAATGATAACGGCACTGTTACTATTAAAAATATTCCACGTGAAGGAACTTACTATGATCAATTACCCGTAAGTTATCAAGTTGAAAACGATAAATTAAAAGTAGCTATTTTAGGCAGGTCAGGAAAATTTGATAACTTCTCTGTGCTCAGCAAAGATGAAAAAAATATGACTTTGAAAGCAAGATTTGGCGATATTTATCAGTTTATAAAGAAATAAATTCCAGCCTCATAAATTCAAGGATGGGTTTTGCTTTAGGTCTTACCCATCCTAAAATCTTATACTGTTATTTATTGCCAATAAAATTAGACCATCAAGCGTAAATACTTAATATGCCTTTGCTGGCAACCGCACGCCCTTGGTTGATTTCTTCCGCTATATCATTTACTCCAGGTTCGATTGCTGACGAGTCCACAGAATTCCTAGCATTATTTCTATTATTTTCTGACATTGCCTCTTGCATTGCTTGTCTTGCGCTTCCTTGACCTTGCTGTTGCTGCTGAGAAACATTTACCTCTGCCAAGTTAACTTGTTGCGCATTAAGCATTTCGCGTAATTTTGGCATTGATGCTTCAATCGCTTCACGTACACCAGCATTCTGTGCATTAAAGACGATACTCGCCTGCTGATCTTTATCAACATTAATCTGAATAGAAATAGGCCCTAAACCTTGCGGGTTTAAGCGTAATTGTGCAGAAGGAATTGATTTTGTATGCATCCAAATAATACGTTCATTAAACTCTTGTTGCCACTCTGGATGATTAAATGGCCTAGTCATCGGCGTTAACTCTTGCTTAGGGACAGCGCTTTCTACTTGACGGTTTAATGCCATTAAATCAGCGGTAGAAAATTTATTATGAGCTTGCTCACTACCCGATTGACTAGTAGATAATAAAGCTGAATCAACTGTTTTCTGTGCTCCTTTTACATTATCAAGAGATGCAAAATCAGCGCTGCTATTAATTAGTTTTTCACGTTTCAATAACTGACCAAGATTAATTTCCGGCTTAACTTCATCCTCAGCACCTTGCTCGCCTAAGAGAGTGGTTTGTGTATAGTTTTTATCTTGTACGCTATTTTTTTCTTGTTTTAATAATTGCGCTATCCCTGCTTGAGCCGTTTGCGCTATTGCCTGATCATCCGTTGCAGTCATGCTCTCTGTTTGCTGCATCGCCAAGTTAATTGCTACCGGTTGCGCGTCTACTATGATGTCTTGCTCAGCTTGTTTATCATCCTCATCAGCGCCAGAATAATGGCGGGGTTCATGCGCTTTTAATACAGCGGGTTGATTAACTTGAGTTAATGAGCTGGAAAGATCAGCAGCTAAATCCAGTGTACCAATTGCTTGCTTATCGATATCCGTTTCTTGCGCATTGCTAACTAAGGTCTTAGTCAGGTCATTTCCACTAACCTCATGCGTTAATTTATCAGCCGATACATTTGCCGCTAATGCAGCTGACACACTGAGCATGTCACCAACCAAGCCCTCTTCATTCGCTCTCTCTTGGCCATCAACACTAGCTAAGACTTCAGCACCAGTATCAGTTATTGCCCCCGACTCTAACTTAGCCGCTAAACCTTGAAGCGTAGCGGCTGGTAACTTACTATCAATACTTAAAGCATCTAACTGCGCCAATATATCCTTTAACGCGGTCATGGTTTCATCTAAGTTAATAGCTTGGGCTTGCATTTGCTGCTTAATTTGCGGCAAAGAATCACCTAGTAAAATGGAAAAATCTTGCCCCTCCTGGCCTTTTATTAAGTCTGCTATTTTTTCTAATACACTGCTAGGCTTTGTAGTTTCAGAAGCTTGAGCTTGCAAGCCTTTTATTTGCTGCAAAAAAGCAGCAGAAAACTTCTCTCCAGTGGCCATACGGGGGCTATTATTTAGCCCTCCCGACGAATCACTAACCATTGCTACTGGCGATAATGCACTCAATACACTTGCAGTCATGCCCTTCTCCTCTATTTTTCTGACTATTCACACATTTAAAAGCACTATCTATGCCATTCCTAGCGTTTTTTACGGGCGGCTCGATCATCCATTGCTAATTGCTCTTTTTTTTCTTCTTGTTTTTGCTCACTTACCCGCGCATTACCTTGGATCTTTTGTATACCTTGGGTATACATATGCGCTTCTTCCCAGTTTTTTCTCAAGCGTTCCAGCTCGCTATCTAGCATTTTCAATGCCCTTTCCTCTCCCTCTATGGCTTTATCCATTTTTTCCATAAAAGCCCTAAATTCCATTAACTGCATAACAGAGATACCGTTTTTTATCAGCTTAGCATTTTTATCTCGGTAATCTTGCCGGTAATTTTTTAGACTATTTAACTGCGTTTCTTTTTGCAGTTTGAGGTTTCTCTGCTTACCCAAAGCATCTAAGTATTTTTTTTCCTGATTAATTTTTAAATCAACAATCACCTGTAATCGCTGCGACCTTTTCACTCTCTCTCCTTTTAACACCATAGCTATCTACACAAGTCTTAAAGCCTTCGCCAGAGGGACAAACCCGCAAGGATCGGGTTTGTATTTACCCACCGGGGGTTCGGCAGGGATAGCCCAACATCATTAGGTTGGATGAGCGGAGAATAATAAAGCCTTGATTTTATTC
>JACUUF010000194.1 GCA_014859465.1 Methyloprofundus sp. | reverse complement strand
TTATATATGTACCAGGGGTATTGGCACTTATCCCACCGGTGAAACCGGCTTAACTGAGCCTAAAAATGACAAAAGTTATGCACCTACAATCTTTTTATATCCAGCTGGCAGCTAATATTCAAGGTCGCGACTTTTTTGTTGGTGATCTTCATGGACGTTACGATCAACTGATGACTGAGTTGGATAAGGTTAGTTTTGATTATGAATATGACCGATTGATTTCAGTTGGTGACTTGGTGGACCGTGGTGAGCAAAGTGAGCTAATCGTGTCTCTGATTGAGGCTCCTTGGTTTTATGCAGTGCGGGGGAATCATGACCAATTCATACTGGATCAATATGAAGTGGAGCGCATTATGCTAAACGGTGTATATGCCAACTACGCGCCGTCGGATATTCATAAAAAAATGGCTGGCAATGAATCGGATTGGTTTTATGTGCTGGATGAAGATCGACGCAAATTGATTGCAAAAAAACTCATGTCTTTGCCCTATGTATTGGAAGTGACAATAGGGCGTTTTCAAATAGGCGTCTGTCATGCAGCGGTCCCCTGGGATTTTACTGATTGGACGGACTTTTTAACCAGTTTAGCTGATCGTAATATTCGTGAGTTGACTATCCGCACGCGCAAAGTTGCACAAAAACTGGCAAAAGGCAAAGACCGTATTTTAAGCGGTATTGACTTCACCTTACATGGGCACTGTACCTATAGCGAACCCTTATTTGGACAAAGCAGCGGGTTTATTGACACTTTTGATCAATCTGGTCGGCTTACTTTGTTGTCAGCCGAAGACTTGGCTGTAAGGTTGGTGGCTCAAAGAGAGAAATGTCATGATGAATTCATTCGAATGAACCATGAATAAGCTTACCCTCACACAACAAAGCCTGCTTATCGAAAAGCTTAAGCAGAAAAAAGCTGGACTGATTAGTTTATTAGAAAAGCTGGCGGCCTTTGAAGTCATCCATGATGTTGAACTTTGGGTGATCGGATCGGTCGCGGAATGTCGATACTGGTTAGATTCTGATCTAGATGTGTTTTTAGATGCAAACTGTAAGAAAGAGGTTTGGCAAACTTGGTTGGACTTGGATGCTGAGTATGGCGAGCTGGATGCGATCTTTAATCCTAAACCTGAGTTTAAAACGCGTATTTTAGAAAGCGGTGAGCGTCCATCTGAAGTTATCGCAAAGCTTAATCTCTTTGATAGCGAGCAAGGTTTAATCGAACAGTTTGCAAAGCGCCGCCATGACAAAATCTTACAAACGCTCGACAATTCAGCTTATTTTATAGAGCGGCTTGAAGGTTTTAAATCCATGATAGGCAATGGTCTAAACAAACTCGAGGAAGGCGTTAAAGACCAAGCCTTTTCACGATATTTAGAGCGCAGTTATCTGCAAAGCGTTTATGTTGAAAATGTCGCGTTTCGGTTTGTATGGGTAAGTTTGATGATACTGTCTCGTTATGAGCATCTACTTGAGCCGATTGGTTCAGAGATTAAAGATCATATCAGTGCACGAGACTGGCTAAAGTGGGTAGATGAATTGGCTCACTATAGAGCGGGTCGTCCAGCGTTCATGATTCAACAGGCCGCATTAATTGAAGACTTTTATCAGGCGATGGAATTTGAACAAACACTAGATGACGATTCCCAAAGTGACGAATCGATTGATGTGACCGCGCGATTGAACGAGTGGGTAACCGCTTATTGGTGTTTTGATCGTGACACACGTGAATGGTTGGCGAAATATTGGACATTTGAAATATGAAGCATTTAGTGATTGAACAAAACACGCATGGGCGCGATTTTTTTATTAGTGATATTCATGGTCAGAAAGCCAAGTTTGAGCGTGCCCTGGCAAAAGTGGAGTTTAGTCCCGAACAAGGCGATCGTTTGTTCTGTGTTGGCGATCTAATCGACAGGGGCACGAATAACCTACAAATCCTCGGCAACCAAAAGCATTGGGCTTATTTCTACTCGATTATTGGCAATCATGAATTGATGCTAATCGACGAGTTTGAAGAACGTCCACTTAACCAAAGTTTTGGTATCTATGGTTCTGGACAGCCCACCACTACCCATGGCATGAACGGTGGTAAGTGGTTTGCGAAACTGCGTCAATCCACCCGAGAGCGTGTATATCAGCAAATCAAAAACTTACCGATAACAATCGAGGTTAAAACCGTTTGGGGCACAACTGGTTTAGTTCATGCCGAAGTGCCATTAGGTCATACCTCATGGCCGTCTTTTGTTGAAGCCGTTCAAACAAGCACGCGTGTGTTTGAGCAAGCTTTATGGGGTAGAGAGATTATTAGGATAGCGCATGAATATGATGCACGCGGATTAGATTATCCCGACACGATCACCCAGCCGATTGACGGTGTGGATGTTGTAGTTCATGGCCACACATTGATTAAAACCCCCAAGCGCATTGGCAATCGATTATATATAGATACGGGGTTGGAAACGGGTGAGCTTACAATTTTGAGTGCTGAAGCCATTTTCAACCATAGGCTTTACGCATAGTCGTTTTACCTAAAAGGCGAAAGGATCAGATTTAGGTGTTATGTTTCTAAATAAAAATTTAGCCCCTTTACCAGTTCAGCCCAGTCATCGCAGTATTCAGCACACAAAGTAAGCTTGTAAATCATTGAAGGCTGGTAAGACTGATTGATCAGCAGCAATTGCCACGGTTTGACGTGGTTTAAAAGTGGAGGCGCATACCAAGCGGTGATAGAGCCTAAGTGCGAACTCGGAAAAAACGAAGTTTTATAGGTAAAGGCCAGGGATTATCAAGCTAAAAGCAGTAATTAATCCTTTTCAAATTTGGTAAAACCAGACAGAATAACACCTGAGCAATTTCGCTCACATAACAACGATAACTTAAGGAGTAATCATGTCAAAGGAAGCACTCGTTGAACAGATCATGCACAACAACCCTGATATGACAAAAAAAGACGCTGGCCAAATCGTTCAAGTCTTTACCCAAGGCGTTACTGATTTACTAAAGCAGAGCCAAGATGTGAGTTTAATCGGATTTGGAAAGTTCAGTGTAAATGATGTGCCAGCACGCACGGGTCGTAATCCATCAACTGGTGAAACCATCCAAATCTCGGCTCGCAAACAAGCTAAGTTCGCGCCAGGAAAAGCCCTAAAAGACGCGGTTAACTAATTCACCTATCCAAGCACGGATCAACATGAAGCACGACGCCTATCTATTAAACCTAAGAAAGCTGTTGGTTGAAAACTACCAAACTCAAGCCAAGACCAAAAAGATCTCTCCAAAGATGGCCTATCACATACAAGGCTATATGGAAGCCGGGCTTGTATCTGGTATGGCTTCGAAAGACAGTTTAGAAGAGGTGATCAATCAGGCTCATGTTCAAGTGTTTGGTATTCCATTTGAAGAGCGAAAAACACTTGAGCCATCTCAGACGGATTTGCTTGATATACCGACTTGGATTCGGAATAGAAAAGAACGAGTCTAGTGTTTTCAGACATTACCAAACTGCGGTTATAAATCTAATTCGTCAATTGAATAAATAGTATAAGTTGGGGGGTGTATGAGCAGGTTGCTAAGATATGAGGTGGATTTGGAAAGCTGTAATGATCTTGTGCAAAAATTGCTAAAGATACTGGATGATATTAATTTGAATGAAAAAACACCAGGACCTGCTAAGTTGGGAACCGAGGTGATTATCAAGTTCTGGTCAGAATTGAGCTCCAACGACAGGGCCTGCGCTGATGAATCCGTCCAGTTTTTTCTTAGCCATGAATATAAGGCTTGGATGAGCTTGATCAGAGGTATGACGAATACACGATTGAACCACCATTTACTCGTTTATTCAGTTCAGCAGAATATGAAGTCAGGCTGCTTTTTGTGAACAAACTGGTAAGGCCTGGGTTTACCCTAGAATTTGAAGACTATGGAGTAGCGGTCAGGTATAAGTTTACTCGACCCTCTGAAAGCAGGGTTTTATTTACGAGAAAACTCTACTTTTGATCCCTTTATTTTCGGAGGGATTACAATAGCAAGCAGGATAAACCTAGCCAAATTGTTGGTCGTATCGGCATTGATCAACGCCCAGCGATTGTCGAGAAACGCATTAGTTTTGGCGATTGGGAATCGGATATGATTCAAGGCAAAGGGCTGGCTCACTGGTCACCGTGGTTGATCGTAAAACAGGTTTAACGCGTATATGTAAAGTGGCGCGTGCAACAGCAGAGTTAACCGCCAATACTTTCCCAAAGGTACTGTTTTGAGCAGGTATCGGATGGAGAATCTAGCGTTTAAGATAGACTCAACACCCGACCAGAAAGCGATTAGTGTTAAAATTATCCTATGACTTAAGGGCGGGTGTTGCAATTATTGATTGAATTCAAGGGAGAATAAAATGAAAGATTTTAATTATGAAGAAGAGCTGAATAAACGCTCAAAAACTGCGACAGAAGAGGATCTCAAAAAGATTCTTGATAGGGAAGAAAAGGTTGTTAAAAAAGCAAAGAAAGGTTCCCTTGCGAAATTCATTACAGATATACAGTGTATGTATAACTTGCTTAAAGATTATTGGCGTGGTGAATATCGGGAAATTTCTTGGGGCGTGATTGCAAGTATTGTTGCAACTTTGGGATATGTTTTTTCACCAGTCGATTTAATCCCAGATATTATTCCTGTCGTAGGCTTAGCTGATGATGCAGCAATGGTTGCGCTGACTTTAAAGTTGATAGGTGATGATCTTAAAAAATATAGAGCTTTTAAGAACAAGAAGGAAGAATTTAACGACCAGAGTTCAGAAGGCTTTTAGTATGAGTAAGGATTTAATAAATAAGTCAGAGGTGAATAGTCTTTTTAAGATTGAACCGGAAGAGTCAGTTGATGTGTCAAGTAAGCGGATATTAGGTCATGCCAACTCTCTTTTATCACAGTTGCCCACTTTGGTTGGAGCGAGTCAACTTGCAGATGCATACCGTATTGTTATGCCTGCTGGCGTAGCTGGTGATTTAATTAAGTATAAGGCAACAGGTCTTTTGGGCACACCTATTTTGAAAGATGGAAAGGTGGTGGGGCATGCTGGATTAGAGTCTATGTCCGGCTTAGTTAGTCCAATGCTAATTTTTAGTGCATTGTCGATTGTGACGGGGCAGTATTTTTTAGCCCAGATCAATGAATCTTTAGATAAGGTTTTAGATGAAGTTAGTAAGGTAAAGGATTTAATTCTCATAAAAGAGGAGGCGGTCATTTTTTCTCAAGGCGTTTTTTTAGAGAGAATATCAAATGATTATTCATATATTAGCTCTTCAGCTGATTTAAAAGCGGCAACATTAGTGGGTATTCAGCAGGCGATTAATGATCTTTCAGCGGCTGTCTATTTTCAGAGCCATAACGTGGAGGCTGACTTAAACGCGATTTCATTAAAAAATGGGCTTAAGACGGACAAGTTGAAAAAAAGTGTAACACTTCTAAAAACAGCTTTTGAACTTAGAAACATGTTTACAGTATTAGAGTTTTCACTTTCACAAAATTTTGACTCAACAAGTATCGAATCAGTTCAGAGAACCATTCTAGGTTCGAATGAAAAAGATTTTAAGCCTTTAATGAATAAAGTTTTTTCAGCTAAAAGTGCTATGCATGAAGCGCTAAACAAAGAGGCTAATACACTTTCAAAGCAGCAACAAGTTAGTAAATTTTATCAAGAACTAAAAGAAATGCAGCTTGGCTTAGATATGAGCTCGATTGAGAGAGGGAATGCTCAGATTGAGGAAGCGTTTTCTGAAGTAAAAAGAATAAATGAACAGGGTATGGAGTTTTTGATTGTCGGTGATAGGGTTTATATAGATTGAGTCGCTAAGCATACAATGGAAGCTTCTTAGGTATTTTGACCTTGGTCACAAAAAGAGGTGGTTTAAGCCGGTTTTTATGGAAGGAAAGAATAAGTTATCGTCTGGAAATGGTTGACTATTTCACTAGCTGCCTAGGATAGTTGTTCTCTGTAAAAAATATTCAGTGAATTTAGCAGCAATTTTTTGATAACTTTTAGGTTTTTTCGTATGCGGTGTTTTTCAAGGTAGTTGTCCGGATTTCCGTTTTACGCTACATCCTGAACGGACACAATTTCACGATCAAGATTTATGCTTACTGCACCAATAGGTGTCCAGTTTCTTGTAGGCGTCCTGACCAATCTGCTTACGAGATTCCTCGTGCCACAATTCTTTGCGCATGTTCAAATATCTCATTACGCCAGGCACTGGGTTTAATTA
>JACUUF010000193.1 GCA_014859465.1 Methyloprofundus sp. | reverse complement strand
TCGTCAGCTTACCCATTAGCTCAGTGATGACCGATGCTCAAGTGCAAAAGGTCATCGGGGTCATCAATGGCTATCGCTAACTTTGTAAAAAAAGTGATTAGGTTTGTTTTAAGAAATATATTGCTATTTCTCTTTCAGTATCCGCGCTTTCTTAAATACAAATTGCTTTCTAATTGCACTCAAGTTTCAGGCAAGCCAAAACTTTATCAACCGTTACAAATTAATGGAAAAGGGAAAGTTGTATTTGAGAAAAATGTAAGAATCGGAGTTGACCCTAGCCCTTATCTATACAGTGGTTATGCTTACATTGACAGCCGTAAAGAAGAATCCAAAATTACTTTTGGCGAAAACATTTGGATTAATAATAATTTTGTGGCGATTGCAGAAGGTGAAGGTATAGAAATCGGCTCAAACACATTGATAGGTACTAACTGCCAGATTATGGATAGCGATTTTCATGATTTGAATCCAAATAAGAGAATGGGCGGTAAAGCACAAACGGCAAAAGTCTGCATTGGTAAAAATGTTTTTTTGGGTTCAAACGTTGTAATTTTAAAAGGGGTTAATATTGGTGACAATACGGTGATTGCAAACGGTTCTGTTGTCACCAAATCAATCCCTGAAAATGTCATTGCAGCTGGCGTGCCAGCAAAAGTCATTCGAACTTTATGACACTCGTTAAAACCTCCATCCTTAGTTTTATCGCTACCGCTATCAAAATGATAGCAGGCCTGGTAATTAATAAAGCAGTAGCGGTGTATATTGGCCCAGCGGGTTTAGCTTTGGTGGGGCAGTTTCAAAACTTCAGTCAACTCGTGATGACTGCGGCACAAGGTGCGATCAACAGCGGGGTCACTAAATACGCCGCCGAATATGGAAAAGACAATGACCGTATTCCGATACTATTTAGCACAGCGGCAATAATTAGCTTGTTTTCCTCCGTTGCGGTTGGTACTGGGATTGTGCTTTTTTCAAACTACGCTTCACTACATTTTTTAAAGAGTGAAGATTACAGTTATGTTTTTGTGATTTTCGGTTTCACCATTGTGCTGTTTGTGATCAATAACCTATTGCTCTCAATCCTCAATGGTCTAAAAGAAATCAAAGCTTGGGTAATGATCAATATTATCCAAAGTATTTACAGTTTGATTTTTACCACCTTGTTAATCGTTTTTTTAGGGTTGGATGGCGCACTAATCGCGCTTGTCACCAACCAGTCTGTGATTTTCTTAATCGTGCTATGGATGCTTAGAAAGCATCAAGTTATAAAACTATCCAATTTTAAATGCGCATTCGACAAACCTGAAGCTAAAAAACTCGGTGGATTTGCGTTGATGACAGCAATCACAATGCTAACAGTGCCGGTTTCGTTAATTATAGTAAGGGAGATTATTATCAGAAGTGGCAGTTTGGAGGAAGCTGGTTACTGGCAAGCCATGTGGTACATGTCGTTAATGTACTTGATGGTTTTTATGACTGTTATCAAAATATATTTCTTGCCCAAACTATCAGAACTTTTACAACCCTCACAGATAAGAAATGAACTTATCAATGGGTTTATTCTTTTTTTACCAATTCTAATTGTTCTATTTGTTGTAATTTATTATTTACGTGATTATTTGTTAATAATATTGTTTTCGCCTGAGTTTCAAGAGGTGTCTGATTTATTTTATTGGCAGTTAATAGGTGATTTTTTTAAACTCGCTGGTACATTTTTTGGAATCTTGCTGGCTGCAAAAGCAAAACACTTTCGTGTGATTTTGGTAAATGTTTTATTTTCAATTTCTTTTGTCATTTTTGCATACTTTTATTACGCAGACATAGGTATTGAAGGTGTGGTTTTTGCGCACTTTGTCAATAATGTGTTTTATTTTGTTTTTGTAATTTTAATAAGTTTGGATTTAGTTTATGGTAAACAAAAGTTTAGTGTCAATAATAATACCGACCTATAACTCAGGTGAATACTTAAAAGAAACAGTAGAGTCTTGTGTTAATCAAACTTATAAAGATCTTGAAATAATAGTAGTAGATGATTGTTCAACGGATGGAACAATCAAATATCTTAGATCTTTAGACAACATAAAAGTTTTCGAAAGAGATGAGAATCAGGGGATTTCAAGAAACGTTAACTTTGGAGTAAAAAACGCAGCAGGAAAATATATTTTATTATTAGGGCATGATGATATTTTACCGTGTAAACATATTGAGCTAATGATGAAAGAATTTGAGCAAGATACAGGGTTAGTTCATTGTAATGCGTTAAAAATTGATGCAGATGGAAAGATTTTAAATTTAGCTAGAAAACCAAGTGAGCAATTGAAGAAAAATAAGAAAGCCCTTCAACAACTTTCTGTTGATAACTTTATAAGTAGCTGTGGCTTAATTTTTAAAAAAGATATTTTTTTGTCATTTGGTGGTTGGGACGAAAAGTATAAACTTTATGGTGAATGGCTTTCATATATAAAGTTTCTTCAAATAAGTGAAATAAAATTCTGTCAAACATCACATGCTTATTACAGAGTTCACAAAAAAAGCACCATGAAAATGATTAATAAAGATCAGAAGTTAGCTATCAGTGATTATAAAAAAACATGTAGGGATTTGGCATATGATTGTCTAAAAAATGATGAAAAAAATCTACTACTGAATTTAAAAAGAGGTTTAAGGGTTGCCAAAGAAAATTTTAACAATTAATGAATGTTATTCAGACAACATTGGTGATCAGGCTATCTCAGAAGCTATGAAATTGTTCTGTCAACTTGATCCTTACGATCAAGTTGATGTTAGTGATTTTTCCTTCCGTGTTAAGCTAAATAGGAATCATCCACCTTACAATAAAAAGAAAAACTGGAAAAAAAATCTTCCAATTTTTATAAAGAAATTGTTCTTTTTGGTTAAAAACTTTAATAAGGCACGTAATGTCGCTAAAAAAAGATATGATTTAGCCGTGATTGGGGGGGGGCAACTTGTCCTCAGTAACGCATCTTTTTCAACTTCAATGTTTTTGTTTACAGTTTTTTTAAAATTCTATGGTTCTAAAATTAAATTAGTATCCGTTGGAGTGGGAAAAAAATTCAGTTTTTTTGATAAATTATTATTTAAGATGTCACTTATGTTGGTTGACGAGGTTTACGTTCGAGATCAGCAGAGTGTTGTTAACCTCAAAAAGAATTTTGCACATAAATCTATGATAGTACCAGATATTGCGTATTTTTTATTTGAATCTTTTGATGCTGTTCCAAAAGTCAAGAATTCATATTTAATTTCCCCAGTAGAGTATGCCGTTTTTGAGCGTTATCATTTGGAAGTTGGTAGGTCATACTTAACGGAAAAAGAGTACTTTGATGAATGGATAGACATAATAAAAAGTACATTAGAGAAGGGGGGGAGTACAAAAATTTACCTAGCAGCGACCACGATAAAGGATCTTGTATTTACACAAAATTTATATGATTCACTTTATGGTATTTATAAAGATGAGAGAGAATTATATCTTTTAGATAAAGTTGAATTACAGTCGTATATTAAATTAATTGGTCAATGTGAAAATATAATTTCTGGAAGAATGCATGCGTTAATTCTTGGTCATAGCAATGGTTTGGCAGTTATTCCTTATAATATTTCACAAAAGATTGAGTCCTATGAAAAGGATTATTTAAAAGAAGAGGTTAGCTTACTTAAAGATAAGCTCCTTGAAACCGCGAGAGTAAATATCTTATGAAAATTCTAATATTCTCGCATGAATTTCCGCCGCAACTGGGTGGGGCTGGTGTTGTAGCGCAGGAGTATGCAACGTGTTTGTCATCTGCTGGTCACGATATAACTGTTTTGACTGCGTTGCGAGAAAATTCATCTTATTCTTGTGGTTATAAAGTTCACCACGTGAAGACGCTCAACAAGTTATGGTTTCTTTCGTATCGAAACGCTTTAAATTTTGAAGAGTACGATTTAATTATCTTAAATGATGTGGGGGCGGCCTACACTGCGGGGCTTTTTTTTAATAAGAGTTGTTTATCTAAATCAATCATGTTGTTGCATGGTAGCGAACCCGAAACCATTTTTTTAAATCCAAGCTCTTTCCGCAGACTGACTTTTTTTAAAACCGTTTATAAGCGCGCACTAAATAATATTGCCAGAATTGTTGCTGTAAGCCAATTTATGAAGTTTAAATTTTTGAATTACACAAAGCTTGACCATTTATCACAAAAAATTGAAGTGTTACCTAACTTCATTAATCATGATGTTTTTTACCCAAAGCCCGACCCAACATTCAGAAAAACCTTTGGCTTGCCTGAAGACGCTTTTTTACTGGTCACTGCTAGTCGTGTTGTTTTAGGAAAAGGCTATCTTGAAAAGATTTCTATTTTTGAACGTTTAGTTTCTAGAGCGGACAAGAACCTTTATTGGATGATTGCTGGAGATGGAAGTGATTTACAGCAAATAAAAAATGAAGTCAAAGCGCGTAAATTCTCTGACCGGGTTTTGTTTTTGGGGTCGATGCCGAGAAATGAGTTGGTTAGAGTTTATTCAAACGCGGATTTATTTTGGATGCTATCAAATTATGAAGAGTCTTTAGGTTTGGTTTATATTGAAGCGCAGGCATGTGGTTGCCCAGCCTTGGCTAGAAATGCAGCGGGTTCTAAAGAAGCCATATTAGATGGTAAGACGGGTTATTTAGTCGATAGCGAGGATCAAGTTATAGACCTATTCAGCTCAACTGACTTTTTAAAATTCGATAAATGCAATATTACCAATTTTGCACAGAGCTTTCACTGTAGATCATTAGTTGGGTTTATTGAAAGGCTTCTACTCTCGCAGAATGTAGGGGCTAGGCTGTGAGATATATTAGATACAGTCGATTGGACCTTTCTTATATCTTGGCTGGTATAATTCTTTTTTTCTTTGTTTTTGGTATTCCGTTTTCATTTTTACCAGTTAACTCATCCAAGATAGCTTTACTGGTTCTACTTTTCATTTCATTTCTTTTATTTCTTCAGGGCAAAATAAATTTTAATTTAAATATTAGTTTTATTTATTTTGCTTCAGTTCTGCTTTTCCTTTCAATCGTTAGCCTTGTTATTACCATATTTCACGCTGCTTATGATTACTCTGTTTCATATGCCTATATGATTTTCTCCTTGGAGGCATTGTTAGGATCTTATATTCTCTATAAGATTTTTTTGCACAAATATAATTTCAAAAACATCTTACATCTTTTCATTGTTGTTTCATTAATTCAGGCTTTAGTTATATTGGCCATGTTTATTTCTGAACCAGTTAGAGATTTTATTTTTTCACTGACTGAATCTAAAGAAGAGTTGATGGAAAGATATGGAGGTTTTAGAGGTTTTGGTTTAGCGGGAAGTGTTACTTATGATTTAGCAGTATTTTTATCCATTTCACTAATTTTTATCTCATATATGGTTTTGGAAGCTAAAAAAGTATCTACTTTTTATATTTTTTCTTGGGTGGTAATTGCGGCTGCTGTTCTTATGACAGGTCGTTCTGGTTGGATTGGTATAGTATTTTCTTTGATTTTTCTAGCATTAAATTTACCAGCTAAATATACAGCCGGTAAGATGTTACTAACATTATCTACATTAATTATCGCTTTATCATTTTCGCTGGTAATTTATCTTTTAATTTATAAGACAGAATTATATGAAATATTATTTTTAAAAATTATTCCTTATGCATTTGAAATGTTTATTAACTTTTATCAAACAGGTAGTTTTTCAACAGCATCATCTGATTTTTTATCAGGTATGTATTTTGTAGCTAGTGAAAAGACTATTTTAATTGGAGATGGTTTTTGGAAAAACCCATACGGTTTTGGATATTATATGTCCACAGACGCTGGTTATATGCGTCATTTGCTATTTTATGGAGTGTTTTTTTCACTGATCTTATATATGGTTTACTTGATTGGTTTTTATAAAATACTTAAATGCTTGCCAAAAACAAAAAATAATATTTACCTAATAGGGATGATAACTATCTTCTTTTTTGTTGCACACTATAAAGGAGATTTTCTTCTTGGGTCAGCTATGAATATTAAATTATTCACAATTTTATTAGTTTATGCTATTTGGAATAAATATGAAAAAAATACTTTATATCGTCAGCACCCTTAAACGAAGTGGGCCGACCAATCAGCTTTTAAATATTATCAAAAACCTAGATCTTTCAGTTTTTAATCCGGTTTTGATAACTCTTTCTCCAGAGCCTAAAGATTCTAAGTGGAAGGATTATCAGTCGCTGGGTATTGAAATGCATTCTTTGAATCTTTCTCGCTTAGGAGGTTTG
>JACUUF010000192.1 GCA_014859465.1 Methyloprofundus sp. | reverse complement strand
GAGCTGGCTATTCTACCGCTTTCACTCCATAGGTCAAGCTTTTATTTTGACTTTCTCCTATTTGTTGGCATTTAAAGTAATTCTGTTTGCCGCCGATATTCTATCTACAGCTATTTAGTGCAATAATGCCTCTTAATATATTGACTGTGAGTGCACCATGAAATTATCTATCACGCCAACAAATCACGAAAAAAAACTAGGCGCCAACGACTTTATCGTTTCCAAAACCGATACTTCTGGCCGGATTACCTATGCCAACCGGATCTTTATGGAAATTTGTGGCTTCCCAGAGTCTGGCTTATTAGGCGTGCAACACAATATCATTCGTCACCCCGATATGCCTCGTGGCGTATTTCGATTTATGTGGGACACCCTTAAGTCTGGCGAGGAATTTTTTGGCTTTGCGAAAAACCTTTGCTCTGACGGTAGTTTTTATTGGGTGTTCGCGAATATTACTCCAGATTTTGACAGGGATGGAAAACTAAAAGGCTACTATTCCGTACGGCGTAACCCACCGGAATCTGCACTTAATATTATTGCACCCATATACAAGGAAATGCTCGCTATAGAGCGGCAATCCTCCACTAAAGATGCGCCCAATAAATCTTTGGCTTATTTGGCTGATACCGTTAATTCTACCGGTGCAGCTAATTACAATAACCTTGTTTTAAACCTTTACAAACCAAATGAGCTTTAATATGTCTGCACATAATAAATCGAGTGCGAATATCCCCTTTCTTAATGCTAAAATCACTTATTCAATTGGCGGCATCATTTTTATTAGCTTATTAATTTTTGCTGTTCACTTTTATCTTTATGATTTCTCATGGCTCATTCTTGTGTCATGTATTACGCTAATTATTATTGCTTGGTTTATTCTTCGCTCTGTTAACACCACATTAAAAGTACTGAATAATATCCAAGAAATTCTACTTAAAACTAATCAGGGCGAGTTTTATCACCGTATCACAAACACTAAAGGCCTTGGAGAAATTGGCAAAGTTGCATGGGAGCTCAATGAAATGCTGGATATCATGGAGTCTTACTTTAAAGAAGTAAACGCATCCTTCTCTCACGCATCCAAAGGCAATCATGACCGTTATGTTCTAGCTGATGGTTTTCCTGGCCTGCTTAAGCAATCCGCCTCCAACATTAATAATGCTTTATATTTAATGGGTGAAAATGAGGTTTTAATGACCAAAAACAAACTTTCAGCGAATTTACACAATCTAAATACCTCTAATTTACTAGACAACCTAAAGGTCAACCAACAAGACCTAATCAATATTACCGAGCAAATGCATAAAGTAGAAGATATTGCTATTGACACTGGGCGCAATGCGGATGCAAGCCTTTCAACTGTTGACGAAATCAGCCACTCACTCACGAATATTAATGAAAACATTCACGAAGTTTCCGACGTCATTAATGCGCTTATTGTTGATAGTCGAAAAGTTACGGACTCTTTATCTATGATTACCGGCATTGCTGATCAAACTAATTTGCTAGCACTGAATGCTTCTATAGAAGCTGCTAGAGCCGGCGAACATGGCCGAGGCTTTGCTGTCGTTGCCGAAGAAGTTAAAAACCTGTCGGAGCACACTAAAAATGCAGCATTAGAAGTGACTAAAACGCTAGACTCATTTAACAAACGAGTCAGTCAGATGAATACTAAAGCCACCTCTTCTGCTGACTTGTCTCAAAGTATTATGGAGCAAGTCATCGCCTTTAAAGGTCAGTTCGCTAATCTTTCAAGCTCTGCTAAAGAATCTATTGATTACATTTCTTATTCCAAAGACAAATCTTTTGGCTTACTTATCAAGCTTGATCATATTATTTACAAACAAAATGGTTATCTCGCCATTGAAGAAGAACATAGCAGCCCTCAAGCAGACGCGATTAGCGTAGATAATCATAACTGCCGCTTAGGAAAGTGGTACTACGAGGGCTTAGGTTATGATAATTTCCGCCATACGGGTGCTTATGCAAAATTATCAGCGCCTCATCAAGAGGTACATACTTTTACCCAACAGGCTTATGCATTCTCTCGCCAAAATTGGCAAGACGATCAAGAAGTATTAAACAATATTGTTGCCGGAATGGAAAAATCTGAACGTGCCAGTGCTAGCGTTATGCAACTTATTGACCACATGATTGAAGAAAAGCACAAGCATTAATCCACACAAAAACGCTGTTAATTAATTACCATTAACTAACGGCGTTTTTACATCTCATTTACACACTAGTTTCTTATGCAGGGGCTTTTTATGATGCGACTAATCTGGCTATTTACTCTCTTTACTCTCTCTCCAATATACGCAACTACAGACATCCCCAAACCTTTAGAGCCCTGGGTAAATTGGGTGCTTGAAGATTCTCCGCGATATCAGTGCCCTTTTTCCTACAATAATCACCAACAAAAATACTGCGCTTGGCCCAGCCAATTAAATTTAACGCTAAACAAGCAACAAGGACAGTTCAATAGTTACTGGCAAGTTTATAACGATAGCTATATAAGTCTTCCGGGCGACAGCAATTTTTGGCCACAAAACGTCAGCATTAATGATAAACCAGCGATTGTTATCAAGCATAATAATAGCCCGACAATAAAGCTCTCCGCAGGACAATACCATATCCAAGGTGAATTTTTCTGGCCGAGCCTACCTGACAGCCTAAGTATTCCAGAACAAACGGGGCTTACCTCGGTCAAATTACTCGGTAAAGATATTGCCTCGCCAATCATAAAAATAACCAGCTCTGGCTAAAAACCAGTGATACAGGCACCCGACCTGAAAGCACACAAAATAAGCTAGACTTACAAGTTTTTAGAAAGGTGGTAGATGATATCCCTTTACAACTTGTCACTCATATTGTTTTACAAGTGTCAGGTAAACAGCGCGAAATCAAACTACCTTACGCACTCTTACCAGGCTTCATTGCTATTAATTTAAATAGCCCCCTACCCGTCAGACTTGAAAAAGACGGCAGTCTTTTAGTCCAAGTTCGCCCTGGCCGCTGGCAAATTGAGTTAACAGCCCGCCACCCAGAACAACTAACGGATATTAACTTAAACATTAATACGCCAGATTGGCCTGCTTCTGAGGTCTGGAGTTTTGATGCAAAAACCTATCAACGATTAATTGAAGTAAGCCAGGTTATTGCCATAGACCCTAGCCAAAGCAATACTCCGAAGCAATGGCGACAACTCCCTGCATTTTTAGTTAAGCAAGGCGACACTATGCATTTCAATGTGATTAAACGCGGCGATCCCGACCCTGAGCCAAATAATTTATCCATTACCCGCCACCTATGGCTAGATTTTGCAGGAACCGGCTACACGATTCAAGACACCATTAGCGGAACAATAACTCACGCTTGGCGGCTCGATAGTTTGCCTGAAACCAAGCTAGGTCATGTCGAGTTAAACGGCCAGACGCAGCTTATTACGCGCTTGCCTAGCAGCGAAACCGAAGGGGTAGAACTCAGAAAAGGACACTTACAGCTAAGCGCTGACAGTCGCCTGACCCATTCTATTTCCAAAATCAGCGCTACCGGCTGGCAAGAAAAATTTAATCATGTTAGCGCCTTGGTGCATTTACCGCCCGGCTGGCAGTTATTAGCTGTCAGTGGCGTAGATAATGTGCCGAATAGCTGGATTAACCGCTGGACCTTACTGGATCTATTTTTAGTCTTAATGGCGGCATTGGCTGTTAGTCGTTTATGGAATAATCTCTGGGGCTTATTTGCCTTAATTACTTTAGCTTTGATTTGGCATGAAGCCGATGCACCGCGCTTTATTTGGCTAAATATTCTGGCTGCTATCTCATTAATTAAAGTACTGCCTCAAGGTCACTTCCTACGTTTGATAAAATTTTACCGTTCTAGTTGCTGGCTAGTATTACTCATTATCAGCATCCCTTTTCTTATTCAACAAGTCAGAACAGGGCTTTATCCACAATTAGAAAAGCCATGGCAATCTATTAGCGCTAGTATCTCCCAGTATAAGGAGCCGATTGCCATAATGGACAGTCTAATGAAAGAAGAAAAATACATGCTGGGATCTTATGCACGTAAGCACAATACTATGGCGAGTGCTAGTTATGCTGAAGCACCGGCACCCGACTTTAAACGCATAGATCCGAACGCCAACTTACAAACAGGCCCAGGTTTACCGCAGTGGCAATGGACACAAATCCCGCTGTCCTGGAATGGTAGCGTAGCCAGCAATCAACACATTAGACTGTGGTATTTAACACCTATGACGAGCATGCTGCTTAATTGCTTACGCGTGGTATTGCTAGTTATTTTAAGCTTACTGATGTTAGGGCTTATTCATAAACGACTTTCCTGCAAATTACCTCACTCAGCCTTAAGCCTTGGCCTGCTGATCTGCTTATTGTTGCCCATAACACCGGTACACGCAGATTATCCCAGCCCCGAGCTACTGAATGAATTAAAACAGCGCCTCCTTAAAGCTCCAGACTGTTTGCCAAATTGCGCACAAATCCCAGCGATGCATATAGCGATTACAGATACTGCTTTACAACTCGATTTACAAGTACATGCGCAAGAAACCGTTGCCCTTCCACTGCCAGCCGCAGCAAACAACTGGTTACCTAATGAAATTACCGTGAATAAAGCCTCGGCTCACGCCATTATTCGCGATAATCAAGGTGTATTATGGCTAAGCTTAGAACCGGGAATTCATAAAGTGACGTTAACAGGTATGGCACCGCGACAAAATAGCTTTACCCTGCCCTTACCGTTAAAACCACAATATATTACCCATAACATTCAACAGTGGTCACTAGAAGGTCTAAAACCCAGTGGCACAGCAGAAAATAATTTACTCTTCACACGCCTACAAACAGTAAGAGAGAGAGCAAATGAACTACCTACACTTAGTGCAAATACTCTGCCACCCTTTATTCAAATTGAACGCACACTGCAATTAGGATTGGATTGGCATGTCACAACGCGAATCAGCCGACTATCCTCCGAGCCTGTGGCAATGACCTTAAAAGTGCCCTTAATTAAAAATGAATCTATTACCAGCTCACATATCCGTAGTGAAAACGGCTATGCATTAGTACATATGAGCGCCAACCAACAAAGCATTGAATGGCAATCTCGCTTAGAAAAAAGCACACAAATTAACTTAGTCGCACCTGCGACGGATCAGTGGTCAGAAGTATGGCGAGCCGACATAAGCCCGATATGGCATATTCAAAGCACCGGGATTGCAGTGGTGCATCATCAAAATCAAGCAGGTAACTGGCTGCCCGAATGGCGACCGTGGCCGAATGAAAGCATTACTTTAACCATGACTCGACCTGAAGCGGTACAAGGTCAAACGCTCACCATCGATAAAAGCACACTGCAAATCACGCCAGGAAAACGCACGCAAGAAGCGCGCCTAGAATTAGACCTACGGAGTTCAAAAGGTACTCAGCATACAATCACTTTACCGGAGAATGCGATCCTACAATCCGTTAGCGTTAATGGCATCACTCAAGCGATTAGAGCGCAAGGGCAAACAGTCACCTTACCCGTTGAACCGGGCAAACAGCATTATCAATTGAACTGGCATGAAGTAAGCGCACAATCGAGTATTCTAACGACGCCAGCGCTAAATTTAGCTAGCGCAAGTGTTAACACGCACTTACATATTCTCTTGGGTCAAGATCGCTGGATACTTTTAACCATGGGGCCTCAATTTGGGCCGGCCGTATTATTCTGGGGCTTAGTTTTTGTCTTAGCGATACTTGCTTTTGCCTTAGGAAAAACCCAATTAACACCCTTAAAAAATTGGCATTGGTTTTTGCTCCTGATAGGTCTTAGTCAAATTCCTATTGGTGCTGCGTTCGTGGTGGTTGCCTGGCTGATTGCTTTAGGACTAAGACTAAGACAAAGCGGCGATAACACGAACAGCTTCAACTTAATGCAAATCTTTTTAGCATTAATGACTTTAGGCTCATTAGCCATTTTGTTTATTGCCGTTGAACAAGGTTTATTAGGCTCACCAGATATGCAAATTATCGGCAACCAATCAACAGCCGAGCATTTGCAATGGTATCAAGATCGCAGTAATGCCTTATTACCCACAGCAACAGTGGTTTCCATCCCCTTACTTAGCTATCGAATTATGATGCTCATCTGGTCATTGTGGCTAGCTATTGCTTTATTAAATTGGCTGCAATGGGGCTGGCAATGTTTTTCTGCTAATGGCTTATGGAAAAAATCCATGAAAAAAACCAATAATGATAAAAAATCAGAGCCGGCTAGTGACCAAAAGGATCCATGGCAAGCATAGTATATAAGTAACCGTCAATTAAACCACACATTCTCAACCGCCTAAAATAAGTGCAGAC
>JACUUF010000032.1 GCA_014859465.1 Methyloprofundus sp. | reverse complement strand
TTACTTAGTTACAAAACCTTTAAAACCTTTATAAATCAACGCTTTAGGGTGTAACTGAAGTGTGTAACCGAGTTGTAACTTTAATTTTCAGTTACAATTTTTTGTAACTAACTATTTTTTTCGTAACTATGTTTTTTGAGCCTTAGTTACAGTTTTTAAGCAAAAAAATACCGCCCAAAGGCGGTAAATATTTATTTTTTTGAGGTGTCCGAAAAGTGGTCAGAATGGAATGTAGTCGTCGGCAATGTCAGATTTGATCCACCCTTTTTGCACTCCGAAGCGTTTACCAAAACGGATGGGTTTAGGCGTGCCCCATAGCGGGTTATTTTTCATTATCGCAGATATGCGTATACTATCTCGCCGCGTTGGCGCGTCATTCATACACAAACAATCTTGCCAAATCTCAATGGCACAAACTTCTTCACGCTGTTCGTATTGCTCTTGCATAACATCAGGTTCATAACGATTAACATCGCACTCTTGTAAAAGCCATTCATTAATAACCCCTTCCCAGCTGTCTGCCTGCATTTTGTCGGCTTGTTCTTCAATTGCTATTATTTTAGCTTCATCAGATAAAAGTGTGCTTTCTCCCAATAAATACAGCGTTGCCGCTTCAGCCCATATTTGATCTATATTAGCTTTTAAAGCTTCAATGTCTAGCATCTCACCTGAAGCCAAACCACATGAAATAGGCCACCACCGTCGATTGCCTGACGAATCTTTCAAGTAGTCATCTTGGTTAGTTGTAGCGATGAAAACGCATTGACGTTTGAATTCAGTTGTATGACGTGCGTAAGCCATGCGCACATTCGTCGACGTAGCAGATAAAAAGGCTTTTTGCTGTTCTAGCTCACTGCGATTAGCTGCACCCATTTCAGTAAGTTCTAAAATCCACTTACCACCCATCTCTTCAGCAGCTATTTTATGATCAAATGAAGATAACTCACCCGCCCATGATTTACCCAAAATGCTTATAAACGTTGATTTGCCAATGCCCTGCTCGCCGCTTAGAACTGGCACGTTGTCGAATTTATAGCCGGGTTCGTAAGCTCTAGCGACTGCAGCAATCATGAAGCACTTAGCAACTTGTTTTGCATAAATAGAGTTCTTGCACTTTAGATATAGTACTAAAAGCGTTTCCAACCTGTTCTCGCCGTCCCACTCCAGCGACTCTAGCCAGTCGCGCACGGGATGAAACTCTAAAGCGTGCGCCCTGTCAGTGATGGCTTGTTCAATCTTAGCTTCTGGAAAATCAACTTGATACTTTTTGCCCACGTATTTACGCAACGACAACGAATCCTTCTCACTCCACATTGCTTTGTCGCGTACATTCTCAACGCGCCCTGCTAACAAGTTGTACGCCATTAACGTATTGATTTTATTATCATTCTTTAAAATCTCAGTCGCATTATAGAACGTACTTTTTATCGTACCATCATCAGCGACTTGCAACCCCGCTAACCAATCTGTATCCGTCAAAGCGTTCTCGGATACCGTATTACCATCGCTTAAATCATCAAATTCAGACTCATCAATCTCAAGACCTGCGGCGATAAGCTCTTGTTTTACGCCCGCAAATCCACGCGCAAAGTCAACCATGGCTGAAAAGCTAGGTAGCTTTGAAGTAGGTGTACCTGATTTAGCATCGGCATCTAAATCGCTAAATTTATGAACGCGTACTAAGTCGAACGCGTTTAGAGTTTGCCCGCCTGCGGGGTCGCTGTCATGATTAGAGTATAAAAACTTATCATCATAGATAACCACGCCTTTTGACGTTGTACCCTCAGTATATGTGTAGCGGCTGCCAGTTTCTTTGGTATAGACGTCTACGATATCGATAGCGTCATAAATGCTCACAGTACGACAAAACGCACCAACGACCCCTTTTTTAGTCATCGGGTCTGCTTGTTTACCCAGTGTTCTGACAAGTCGTTTACTCTCTCTGTAACTCACCGGCCATTGTGTCACATCTTGCCAATCTTCATATTTTGCTAAAATATCATCAACATTTAGCGCAGCCGAATCATTATGCAAAAACACAAAATCACCATCGGCAGGCGTGCTTGCGTAGTACATCAAGCGATTAATGTCGTAAGTAGTATCATCAAAATAATTGATGCCGATGAGCTCCGCAATTTTGCGCATCGCTGCTTGATACTCATCAACTTGCATAGCTCTATCAGTGTAAACAATCAGCCGCAGCCGGGGAGCCTCTGGCGTGTGCTTGTGCGTGCTGTAAATAGTCCATGCACAATTGCCTAGTTTTTTGCTAACAATATCCGAAAAATCAGCGGGTGCAAAATCAGCGTCTAGCGTCATTATTGAGCGATATGCGACTGCATTTTTATTGCGCTTACCGCCTTTAAGCAAGCCTCCGACGAACCCCCCAACATCTTTAATATTGTCTTGCTCACTTTTTGGCAGCGCTTTATATTGTTCGACTGTTTCTTGTGTGCGCACTGTACGCGACAATTTAGCGACAAATTCAGATAATGATATTTGTTGATTTTTCCAAGTCTGAGCATTGCGCGTGTTCGCTGTCGCTATTTGCAAGTCGCGGTCATGTGTAAGTCGGCTTGACTCGTCGAATGTTTTAAGCAATATCATTTTCTTTCCCCACACTTTTACTAACAATGTCAGCTGCCGACAATTCCCCTTGGCTCAATATTTCGATCTGGATAGCGCGCCCCGGCGGCAATCCCCACTTAATCCAATACGATACCGCCGGCCGACTGACCCCAAGAGTCCTTGCTACTTTTGATTTACTGCCGAAAAAATGTAACACCTTATCCATAACTACCTCTCACTACAAAAAAAATTAAGTTGAGCTTAACTATATCATGTTAAGCACAACTTTTTAATTTTTAATTTTAATTTTGACGTTATGCAATTTAGCTGTTAAAGTAATTCAGAGTTAAACAAAACTTAATTATTTAACTTAATTTTTTACACAACCACGGGGACAACCTCATGTACTTAGAAGAAAAAATAGACAAATTAACAGAACTGGTACTAGAGCTTAAAGAAGAGCTCGCGGCACTAGCTGCAGTTAAAAAAACTGTTAAAGAAGAACAAGATCAAGAAACAGTCAAACAGGCAACAATCAGCAAAGAAACAGTCAAACAGGCAACAATCAGCAAAGAAACAGTTAAACAAGCAACAATCAGCAAAGAACCGGTCAAACAGGCAACAATCAGCAAAGACGAGTTACAAGCGTATGCACTTAAGCGAGTCAGAATTGAAGGTGCTGAATTTAAAGCTAAATTGATAGCTGCGTTGAATGCGAAAAATGCTAAGACAATCAATCAGTTAAATAATGACGAACAAGCTACCGAAGTTTATATTGCTATTGGGGGTGCACAATGACAACGCATGCAAAATTGAGTGCCTCCGGCGCAAGTCGTTGGATTAACTGCCCAGGCAGCGTTGCTGCTGAAGATGGAATTATTGAAAAATCAAGCGCTTATGCAGACGCGGGTAGCACTGCTCATGAACTAGCTGAAATATGTCTAGTCAATAACAATTCACCAGAAAATTTTTTAGGTGAATTGCTACCAGAAAACAATTCGATAGCCGTTGATATCGAGATGATCAACGCTGTACGTGACTATATCGACTATGTTAAAACAATACCGGGTGCGCGCGAGTATGAACAGCGCGTTGATTATTCGGAATGGGTCGCTGGGGGCTTTGGCACATCCGACGTGATTAGCGTCGACAACGACACGATTTATATAGTTGATTTGAAATATGGAAAAGGCATCCGCGTTGACGCTGATAACAATTCACAGCTGATGCTGTACGCATTGGGCGCATACAGTGAGCGTGAATTGCTGCACGACATGAAAAACGTCAAAATGGTAATCATGCAACCTCGATTAGATCATATTAGCGAGTGGGAAATGAGCGTTGATGATTTGTTAAAATGGGGTGCGTGGGTTGCTGAGCGTGCTGAGATAGCGTTATCAGATGACGCTGAGAGAGTGCCTGGGGAAAAACAATGCCAGTGGTGTAAAGCAAAAGCGCGGTGTCCTGCACTGGAAGCCTATGCGCATAAAATTATAGGAGCTGACTTTGAGCAACTAGACGAAGCAACACAGCTCAGCGATGAGCAAATCGGCAAAGCACTGTCAGCGAAAAAATTAATTATCGGCTGGCTAGATGCGGTTGAAGACTATGTTTTTCAAAAGTTATCCTCGGGCGAAACTTTCGAAGGTTATAAATTAGTCGAGGGTAGGAGCATCCGACAATGGGCTGATATTGACGAAGTGACCCCGGCATTGATTGAGCGATTAGCAGATCAGGCATATGAACAAAAATTAATATCACCTGCAAAAGCTGAAAAATTGCTTGGCAAAAATAAAAAAGACATAGCGAGCTTTATAGTAAAGCCAGCGGGTAAGCCGACACTTGCCCCATCCTCTGATAAGCGTCCAGCGGTAAACTTATCAGAGGATGATTTTGAAATAGTTTGACATAACGAAATAGTTAAGCTATATTTAATTTGTCAATTTTGACAAAAAAACTTAAATTTAAAAGGTAAATAAAAATGAAAATAAAATTACAAAATGTAAGACTTAGTTTTCCGTCGTTGTTTCGTAAAGCTGTTTTTCAAGGTGAAGAAACAAAATATGAAGCGACGTTTTTATTAGACAAAGAGCTGCACGCTGACAAGATCATAGAGATTCAGCGGGCAATCGCTGAAAAAATAAAAACAGAACTTAAAGGCGCAAAAGTTAGCGCTGATAAGCTTTGCTTAAAAGACGGTGACGAAATCGCGTACGACGGCTATGACGGCTGCTGGTCGCTGAAAGCTAGCAATAATAAGCGGCCTATGGTTATCGACCGCGATAAATCGCCATTGACTGAAGACGATGATAAACTTTACGCGGGTTGCTACGTAAACGCAGTGATCGAGCTTTGGGCGCAAAATAACGGCTTTGGCAAGCGTATCAACGCTAACCTACTCGGCGTTCAGTTTGTAAAAGACGGCACACCATTCAGCGATAGCGTAACAGCTAGCGTTGATGATTTTGATGATTTTGATGCTTTTGGTGATGACGATGACGATATAGACCCGTTTGCGTAAATAATTAATATAAAACAAAGGCAGCTCAAAAGCTGCCTTTTTTATAACTAACAAAAAAGGCTACCCCTTTATGATTGTCATTGATTGCGAAGTTTACGCGAATTACTTTTTACTATCAGCGTTACACGTTCCTACCAGAAGAATTTTACATTTTGAGAAGTTTAACGACTCGGCTTTAGATGTTAGAAAAATCAACAACATGCTCTCAAAAAATACATCAGTAAGTTTCAATGGAAACAACTTTGACTTGCCGTTGATTACTGCCGCGTTGACTAACGCGAGCAACGAAAAACTTAAAGAGATTTGCGATAAAATAATAAAATCAAACTTGCCGGCATGGAAAATTGCTCAAAGTCTTAATCTTAGTGCGTCTAAAGATTGGGATCACATCGACTTGATAGACGTCGCCCCCGGCCAAGCGAGCTTAAAAATTTATGGCGGCAGGCTGCATAGTAAAAAGCTTCAAGATTTACCAATTAATCCTGACGCAATTATTACTGCTGATCAAACTCAGCTTTTACGCGAGTATTGCGAGAACGACTTACAAACAACGCTAGAGTTATATCAATTACTAGAAAAGCAAATTGATATACGTGTACGAATGTCTGAGCAATATGGGCTAGATTTACGAAGCAAATCAGACGCGCAGATAGCTGAAGCTGTTTTAAAATCAGAATTGACGAAAGCGACGGGCAAACATTACACAATGCCGACGCTAAATGATAATTATTATTGTAAGTATCAAGACCCAAAAATAATTAGCTTTAAAACCAAGCAATTACAAGATATTTTTGAAAAAATACTGGCCACAAATTTTGAACTGGGCAGCAACGGCGCTGTACAATTGCCACCGTGGCTTAAAACTCAAAAAATAAACATCGGAGGTACCAATTATCAAATGGGCATAGGCGGGTTGCATAGTTGTGAGAAAAGTCGCGCGCTGTTTTGTCAAGATGATGAAATTTTAATCGATTTGGATGTCGCTAGTTATTACCCTTCAATAATTTTACAACAACGTCTTGCCCCAAATTTCATGGGACATGATTTCTTAAAAGTTTATCAGTCTATTGTAGATCGTCGATTACAAGCAAAAAAAGAGAATGATAGCGTAACAGCAAACACGCTTAAAATTGTCGTCAACGGCAGCTTTGGCAAACTCGGTTCAAAATGGTCAGCATTATACGCGCCTGATCTGTTAGTGCAGACGACAATAACGGGTCAACTAGCATTGCTGATGCTAATCGAGTCGCTAGAACTCGCTGGGGTTAGCGTTATGAGCGCGAACACGGACGGCGTTGTTATTCACACATTAAAAGACAATGAAAACATCATTGACGAAATAACGTTTAATTGGATGATGTCAACGAGTTACGAGCTTGAACGCACTGATTATAGAGCAGTTGTTAGTCGAGACGTTAATAATTATCTTGCTGTGAAAACAGACGGCAGCAGCAAAGGCAAAGGTGTATTCGCCCCGGGCGGGTTAGCTAAAAACCCAGATTGCCCGATTATTTATAAAGCAGTTGCAGAACACGTTGCACAAGGGACCCGCGTTGCTGATGTGATTATCAATTGTGACGATATACGTCAGTTTGTAGTAGTTAGACGCGTCACGGGTGGTGCAATATGGCGCGGCGAGTTATTGGGCAAAGCTGTTAGATTTTACTATTCAAATGAAACAGACCCCAACGAATGCATACACTACGTTAAAAACTCAAACAAAGTACCGAAATCAGCAGGGGCGCGCCCTCTGATGCAGCTACCGGACTATTTACCGATTGACATAGACTATGATTTTTATGTCGAAATGGCTGAAAAACTAAAATGTGAGATTGGTCTATAATGCGTGAGTCAGCTATTGAATTTGCGTTGTGTGCGCATGTCAAAAAGATTGGCGGATTGTGTGAAAAATTCACAAGCCCCGGCAAGCGCAGCGTGCCAGATCGTATTGTTACGTTGCCAGGCGGGCGCGTCGTATTTGTAGAGCTCAAAGCTCCAGGCAAAAAGCCTACGATATTGCAGCAACGCGACCATGAAAAAAGGCGCGCCCTCGGATGCGAAGTGTTAGTAATTGACAGCTTGACGGGGGTTATTGATGCTTTCCCGATCTAATTTACACGACTATCAAAACCGCGCGGTTGAGTTTGTTTTATCAAAAAAACGCTCATATTTAGCGTTAGACTTAGGGTTAGGCAAAACAGCGACAAGCCTCACCGCCATATCTGATTTATTAGACGCGTGTATTGTTGAGCGCGTGTTAATTATTGCTCCGCTGCGTGTAGCAAATAGCGTTTGGAAACAAGAGTCGCAGCGATGGCAGCACACAAAGCATCTTAATGTATTGATCTGCACGGGCTCAGAACGTCAACGCATTGCAGCGTTACAAACAAAAGCTGACGTGTATGTAATCAATCGTGAAAATGTTGAGTGGCTAACTAAGCATTTAAAAAAATGGTCATTTGATTGCGTTGTGATTGATGAAGCTAGCGGTTTTAAAAACGCGTCATCGCGGCGCTTTAAAGCTTTGAAACGTGTGGCCGCGGATATAAATTATATCTGGCTCTTGTCTGGCACACCTACAAGCAACGGGTTGTTAGATTTATGGCCGCAGATGTATTTGGTTGATTTTGGCGAGCGTCTTGGGCGCACAATAACGGGTTTTAAATCGCGATTTTTTGAAAAAGACTTTATGGGCTATAACTTAACAGCTCGCAAAAACAGCTCCGACAAGATACACGCACTTGTGGCTGATAAAATGATGAGCATGTCAGCTGAAGACTACTTAGAAGTACCCGATCGACTCGACATCGTTCAGCGCGTAATGCTACCTGCGTCAGCGTTGAAAGCCTACAACGAATTAGAAAAAACACTATTAACAGAAATTAACGATGAACAAATAGAAGCCATCAACGCTGCTGCTCTTGCTAACAAATTGTTGCAAGCGTCCAACGGCTGCATCTATACAGATTCAGCGGGCAATAGCGTCGAGATACATAGCGCTAAGCTTGACGCATTAGCAGAACTAATTGAAGATAACGCTGGTGAAAATTTGCTTGTAGCGTACAACTACAAAACAGACTTAAAACGCCTACAGAAACGCTTCCCAAGTGCTGTTGTGCTAGGCAAAGAGCAAAAAACAATTGATAATTGGAACGCTGGAAAAATACAAATGCTTTTAGCTCACCCAGCATCTGCAGGACACGGACTAAACTTGCAGCGAGGTGGTAGCGTTGTCGTGTGGTTCGGGCTCAACTGGTCGTTAGAACTGTACCAACAATTTAATGGCAGGCTGCACAGGCAAGGGCAGCCAAAGCCGGTCAGAGTCATACACTTAGTTGCGAAAGGTTGCATTGACGAACGCGTTATGACTGCGATATCAGAAAAAAGAAAAATACAAGATGCACTAATTGACGCAATTAAAGAAATTAAATTAAATTAAAAAAAAGCTTGCGTAAACGAACAATGGGCGTATAATTGTACACAAGTTAAGAGAAAAGCTCATAACTGAAACTAAAATTTAAATAAAAGGTAATTATCATGAAAATTGAAACTAAAATCCAACACGCTGAATTAGAAACTCCTAGATTTATTCAAAGTAACACCTACAGGAGTTATCACTTTGTTCCGGCGACTTTCCTAGCCGAAATTGATATTGATGGCGAAAGTCATCAGATAGTCGTTCAAAACGGCAATAGCTACGACTTTGGCGACTACAACATGCCGTCGAATTACTTATCGATGTATGAGGATGCAAGTAGCGAGTTACTCGCTACTATTGACTCTTTATATGAGAGTGAACTCGACGTCGCACAGACGTTAGATATTAACGCCAAGTTTGGCACTGATTTTTCAATCGAAGAAGTAATCGCTATTAAAACAGCGATAAACGATTTGATTATCGATACTCAACAAATCGTTCACGCTAAAGAGCGTGAAGCAGATGAAGAATTAAAAGCAGATGACCACGTGTATGTCCTACACGCGGCTGTCGAAGAGTTCGTTGACGACGAAGGTGGATGCTTTCATCGGCAATGTAGTAGTGAAGAACTAATAGTATTTGAATCTGATTCAGAAGCCGACGAGTTTTTAGAAACCATCGGCGCTGACATCGGATATATAATATCTAAAGAAGTTGCTAGAGATAGATTCCCCGAAGTATTTTAATCAAATTTAATTAAATTAAATTACCCACGCCGCAGGGACGCGGCAACTAAAAACAATTAAAATAAAAAAGGAAAACGTCATGACAATAACAACACAACGCGTACACAACGCGTACAAAGTCACAGCAAAGCAGGGCGACTTAACAGTAACGTCTGTTAGTAAAGTCAGAGAAGTTGCTTTTAAAACAGCTATTCACAGCTGTTACAAAATAATAGCGATATGTCGTTAGTAGAAAAAAAGGGGGGAAGAATGTTTCCAAGTCAGATAGTATTAATGCGCGACAAAGTATTGTATGCTTTGTCGTTAACAGATTGTGCACTAACTTCGCGTGAAATAGAAGCGAAAATAACAAGCATTGATGAACATGATGACGCGAGTTATCGTTTCACTATTTCTGATATGAAGAAACGAGGGCTGTTAGTCTGGCACGAATCTCGATACGGATATTACACACTCAGCGACGCGGGTAGAGCTGAGAATGTAAAAAATGTATTGAGGGAGAAAGAAAATCGATTCAAAGAAGACTCTGTGTTAGAGTTCGTTTACAAAAAAAAGGAAGTGACGAACCTAGATGTACTCGACCAATTTTTTGACAAGGGGTATACGACTATTGGGCACATCAATGCATCGCTCAGACGCACAGCGCGGCATGGATTTATAGAGCTCGAGAAAGACCACGGAGGGCTAATTGTATGCAAAATAAACCCAAATATTTTGCGTCAGTTCAAAGACGGGAGGTTTATACGAGAAAACTATAAAAAAGTTTTGCGAAAACCCGTGAAAATGCCCGCGAAAATGCCCGCGAAAAACGTCGATAGAGCTCGGAAAGGATTCGATTTCACCGGCCCAATAATTGTAAACCCACATTTTAGAATTTCTAAAAAAGGGGGTACTAATGAGAAGAGTCGGTAGTGATCAAGTCACTGCTTTTCGAAAAGAATTACAAAAAGAAGTAAACTGTAAAGACAGTGAAGCAAAATTAATGTGTGCTAACGCTTTATACGTTGGAATTAGGCAGTGGCAGCACTGGGAAGCTGGAACACGGCTGATGCCTGCCGCTTTTTTAGAGCTGCTGTGCATAAAATTCGGTCTGACTGACACTGCGTTATAGTTTCTGATATAATGAGAAAAACATATACGTGAATAAAAAAGCATGGCTGAGCATCAAATATTAGCACTTATAAAATCTATTGCAGTTTCTGCGATGCTTGTATCGCTGGGTATTTATCAAGGTGCTGCAGTCATTGCTATTGTTGCTGCACTTTCTCGATTAGCGTATACAGATGAGCAAAGCTCAGTTGCTCTTTTTAGTCGTTTTTTTGTTATGTCGCTGTCAATATCTATGCTGATGGTTCACGTTGGCTTGTGGTTAGATCTAGACAAAGAGCTTTTAATTGTAATCTCGGGCATTTCTGCTTTTTTATGTCGTGAAGTTCTTGAAGTGATTATATCATCTAAAGACATATTACTTAAGAAACTGCTAGCGATGATAAAATAATCATGATTTCACATTACTATAACAGACGTAAAGACGAAAAGTACTGCGCTCGAGTTAAAGAGCGACTTTACTCAATTATTTTTGCGTTGATGTTTGTTTGTATGTTTTTAGCATATAAACTTAAATGAAAGTCGCGCTTGTCGTCGGTCACTCAAAAGCAAAGCCTGGCGCGGTCAATCAGTCAACGGGCATAACTGAATACGCTTTTAATTCAGCACTTGCTAAAGACATACAACAAGCGCTGGCATCTGCGCGAAACATCGAAACAATAATCATAACGCGTTCTACTTATGCGCAACTCCCGCGCGACATCAACGCAATAAATCCCACGTTTATCATAAGTTTGCATTGTAATGCATTTAATCGCAAAGCCTCGGGCACAGAAACTTTGTATTATAAAAACTCGAGAAAAGGCGAAGTTATAGCAAAACAGCTACAAAAAAATATTGTTGACGCTTTGGGACTTAACGACCGCGGTGTTATCGCTAGAGCTGAAAGCGATAGGGGCGGCTATCTTTTGCACAATACTCGCGCCCCAGCGTGTATAGCTGAACCTTTTTTCATAGATAACGACGATGACTTGCGCAAAGCAATACTAAATCGCGAAGCACTAATTAATGCTTTTGCACAAACAATAAAAGATATCAAGCAATGTGGAATTTACTAATAAAACCGATTTCTGACGTTGTCAACAATATTGTTGACAAAATCGCTCCCGATGCTGGCATGGCTGAGAAGCTTAAGTTTGAAATAACAAAAGAGCTTTTAAACGTAGATAACAACGTGTTACAAGCGCAAGCTAATGTTATTATGAGTGAAGCAAAAGGAGAAAGCTGGCTGCAACGAAGCTGGCGGCCATTAGTTATGCTGACTTTTGCAGCACTGATTGTTGCGCACTGGCTGGGCTTTTCATCTGAAAATTTACCGAACGATCAAGTACTTGCACTATTAGACATAGTGCAAGTAGGCTTAGGCGGGTATGTGATAGGACGTTCTGCTGAAAAAGTTATGAAAGAGTATAAAAATTAATGGCAGTTACCAGACTAATTTAGGCAACTCATCTTCAATATCATCAATGCTGCCTGGCGCAGGTCTAGCACCGGTGTTCACATCGTTTAATATTTCGTACATAGCTGCCCATGTGTCGTCACGTAACTGCACACATCTAAGCCCGTCTGCTGAAAATTTTGCGTTAGTTGATGTTGCGTAACTTGCTGCTGATAATATATTATCAAACCCACGCACGCGAGCAAAATCATCTAAGCGTTGTTGTATTAACGTTTCAAATGTCTTTCTTTTTATTTCTAATAGTTTGTCTTGATTTAATTTAATCATTACACTTCCTCGTTTGGAATATCTCCGACAACGCCCTGCTGATATAAAGCTAAGAGTTGTTCATCAGTAAACTCATTAGACTCACCGCCAAAGCCCTCAGGTTCCCCCAATGTTTCATCTACTTCCCAAGCATCTCTCGCCGTGCGGTCTGACGGGATGTCCGAAAGATCAGCGAACCAATAAGGTAGGTTTTGGGGGACGTCCTTTTCGGCAATTGCCGCGAGGCCAACGACGTCTAAAACATCTTCGACAGGGATAATGATTGCAACTGTGTTGTCTTTCGTTTTGTATATAATTCTGTTTTTCATGTTTTATTCCTTTTATTTAAATACATTAACCGAAACATTGGGAGGGTCAAAGTCTGCCACAGTATTAGTGTTACGGGACCCTGCGTAACAACTCGTAGTTGATATGGGTGTGCTTATTTGTTGATAGTGTCCATTAGCTTCTGAAGTACCCCCAGTTCCTACAATGACCGCGTAGTCAGCATCAATCATAGCCGTAGCAAAATTAACTCTATACCTACCAACACCCAAGTCTGTAATACTACTCACATTCCCACTAGCTCTAATAGCAACAGTACCTGTACCATTAAAATTCACCCAAGCGCGACAAGCATACAGCGGGGCGGAGCCGGGCGCGTTTAGCCCTTCTCTTAATTTCAAAGGTGTTAACAGTGTTGTGTTATCCGTGCCCGCTTGTGCTTGAGCTGTCGTTGCAATTGCAGGCGTGATTAATGCCCAATTTATGTTATCGTTTTCGGGCGCAGTGACTCCTGAAAAATTGGCTGTTTTACATCGATACAAATCGCCTGTTCGATTAACAATGCTGCCCACTTCATATTTTTGCGCGCCATGCCATTCAGGCACGCCAATCTGATGCAGATATGCGTTAAATTGTGTGGCAGTGAACCCCAACGCGTTAAAATCTTCGAGCGTTGGCGAGTCGTTTACACCGACTATTTCCCAGCCTTCGAGGTATTCGGGCGTTATGTTACCTGTTAAGCTGTCGTCACCCGTCACTAACGTGCCGAATGTCGTGCGCTTGTTTACAGATGCTTGCGATGCAAAAGCTTTTACATCACCCGCGAATCTCGTTATTTTTGTCATTAAATTATCACCTTTGTTGCAAAATATGAATCAGCGTATTTTGTTGAAAATTTGCTAGAAAAACCCAGCGAATCTGGATTGCTGCTAAAACCAAAAGTTTTTTTAAGCTCTGCGCGTATAATTTTACTGTATCTAACAGCTTGCGGCTTCGGTAGTAGATTTAGCTGCTTAGCTAATTTTATTCTACTCGTGCTTAGCGTTGAGTTTACATAAAGTGTTAACGTCATGTCATAGTTATCAACTACATACGCGCGTCCCGAAAAAACGGTATTTATTATGCTTTGTATCGATACTCTATCATCAGAAAGCATGACTGCGGCGGCATTGTTGCTAGCTATTTTTGCTTGTATAAAAAAACGATAATCAAAATCATTTAGTTGTAATGTCGTGTACTGTTTTGCAAATTTACTAGAAAATGTTGCGCTTTGCCGCGTGCTGTCAAATTTTGAAGCGAAGCCGACTGAATTTGGATTATTACTAAATCCAAATTGTATTTTTAAAAGCGCTTCTGGAACTTCTCGTGACAAACCGACAACGCTGCCAACAATGTCAAGCTGATTTCCGACGGCCGTATCAACGTCAAAACCTTCGGCTATGTTTTTTAATATCGTGTATGCATCGCTATAGCCGCCTGCAATTATCCCAATCTCTTTCGACGCCTTTGGCTTTTGCCAATATTGCTTTATGAGTAAATTTTTATAATACTCGATTAATTTGCTCATTAAATAATCTCAGTAACTTGCACGCTAGACACTAATATAAAAAATTTGCTATCAGGCGCGGCGATCAGTCTTTGATTAGTGTATGTGATATTGTCTGTACTAACTTGCAAATCTGTCAGCACGTATGCATTTCCAGCTTGATACGCGATATCGTAAAGCTCAGTCGCTGTTACATCATCACCGATACGGAAACTAATACCCGCAATTTTTTGAGCTATTAGTGATATGTCGATCGGAGTTGCACTATTTTTGCGAGTTGCTGTTACTTTGACGAACACTTGAACAAGTTGCGGTCTATCAAAGTGCATCGTATGCACAATTGAAAAAACAGAACCCTCGGGTCGCGTTATAGACTCTAAATACTCGCCTACTTCATCGCCTTTCGTTGCGACGCCAGCCGTTTTTTGTTTAGCTATAGTTTCGACAATATCGGACTGCGCGCCCCCTTCGACAATCGCCCAAATTGTGTGAGCATCTAAATTCGAATCATTGTCAAAAAGATTAGTTTCATTTTCATAAACAGCAACATCTGTTACACCAGCGAGATTAGCGAGTTTTGCATAAAGCGAACCGATAACACTGTAAGCTGTATTTTGTAAAGATAAGTTTCTTCGCGTGCGTAACTGCTCAGATGTTTCACCGTCAATGCCTACCGTAGCGTTACCCGATGCAGACAAAGACACAACGCCAGGTACAACTGTGTCTTGTTGTAGCACTGCTCCTGCAAAACCTTCAAGCGCTCCAAAAATCAAAGATCTAAAAGTAACTTGTGTTGTGCCAGCACTCAAATTAACATTAGACGTTAGTAGCCATTTTTGACCAATGTCATCTTTAATTGTGTACCCCGATTCCAGTGTCAAGTCCCGGTCAGTTTCGACTGTAATGTCCCACGTTGAGCGCGTTGCAGGTCTGCGCGCAATACCGACAAGTTTAACCAGTCTGTCTTGAGCATCGCCGATAGCAAAATCGGGGTCGAAAGAATGATACAAAGATAACGCATAAGATTGTAAGTCTAGCCGTGCTTTTGCTTCAATGCCTATCCGCTGTCCGTCGGGCGTGTTGCTTGACAAGTCAATGTCTTGTCCATAAATCGCGCGGTAAGCTGCTTGCAACTCGCTAACAATCTCGCTGTAAGTTTGTATTAAAACTCCATTTTCTGTGATTTCAGGGAACATTAACCAACCTCAATTATTTGCGTAAACATCTTATTAAAAATGTCTTGATATGCTGCTGTTATTGTAGCATGTCGAGTATTAGAATTAACTGAAAAATCAAGTGCAGTTAGCGCAATAACACCCCGCGTTTGTAGTATTACGCGTCTAATTTCATTTTCAATTTGTTTTTGCGTGTTGCGATTACTTAATAGTGTTAGCCAATCAATACCCGCATCAACATCAGCATACCAGTCATTTTTAAATTCTTTAATGCGCGTTTCAACTGCTTGCGCAATTGCTGCACTATCTTGAATATAAGTTGCTTTCCCACGACCGAAGGTCCAGTCTTTATTTTTATCTAGCCCTGAAACTTTCATTGTGGCTCTCCCGTCGTGCTACCCGTTTCGCTATGCGTGTGCGTGCCGAATTCAATCCCGCCAATAATCGCGCTATTTACTGTTAGCTTACCTGTGCAATTAATATTGCCATTCACTGTCAAGTCGCCTGTCAGTGTGTAGTTCCCTGTATGTACGTGATTCCCTTCTGCCAGCACATCGCCAGAAATGCGAATAACGTCAGAATTAGCAATACTGTCAGCTTTAGCATTAACACCGACAAGAGCAAAAGCATCACTATAATCATGCATGCGATATTCAGCGGGGGGAGCAAAATCTTGTCCGTCATACCAGTTATCAAAACATCTTTCCGTAAAAAACAAAATACAATAATCGCCTACAGCGTACGGCATCGCGATAAAGCTGCCCGCGCCCTGTAACGTTATCAGCGGGACATCGACAAAAATCGGCAGCTCGTATCCGACATCATTAACAACGCGATTAATCACCGGTTTGCAGTCGATAGTTGTTTTATTTACTGCTGTGATTTGTGCAATTGTCGATGTGTGCAAATTAGCTAGCGCATTACTTAACGCCGCTTGAATACTATTGACAAGTTGTGGTTTGTCGCTCATTTTATAACCCTCACGTTAGTGACTACTTTAGCGCTAATGTCTTGCGTCCATACTGCCCCGTCATAATCACCAAAATAATTAATTGCTGTTACTTTGTATACATCGTTAAGATGTGGCGCGTTAGCTGAAACAAGCTGAACCCTACCACCCAATTTAATTGACGGATTCATAATGGTTTGAAACGTAACTGTTTTTTCTTTCCGTTCCGGCGTATTGATTAACCCAGTTGTTGCTGAAACGACGGGGATATAGCTTGATACAACTTCATCTTTTTTAACTATGTAAAGCTGCTCGTTATCGATGAACCAATCTTCATCATCATCTAGCGATTCTTGCACAAGCTGCAGCGAATTGCCCACTAAAACTTTCGGGCGCGTTATTTCGCGCTGTTTTGTAATTCGGCCTTTTTTTGTGTAGGGAGTGTCTTTTAATATTTCGCTTATCGCTGTGTCTTTGTCGCGAACTGTTCTCGAAGTGAACGCGTAAAGAAAGTCGTGCCCGCCATCGAGACAATTGAATGTCGACACAAAATCAGCCGCTTCGCGTTTCGCCCCGCCTGATTCTATATCTCCCTGAAATATTGTTTGCAGTGAGCCGTTGTACCCGACTTGTAAAATAATCGGCATACGGTCGGGCTTTGTGCTGTCTTTTGTTGTTGCAAGTCTATTCGACTCGTTAAGATTAAATACTTGCAAAGTCATCTTATTTAAAGACTTGTCAAGAGATTTAGTAACATTAAAAACAATTTGCAATGGCGGGCGAATAATAACAGCTCGATTTCCTGTGCCGATCGTCAATTGATAATTTCGATCAAATCTCATTCGTTACATCAACCCCTCGAATATCAAACATATCATTCGGCTCTAGCATAAATAAAGAGCATCTGCCCGATGCAAAATCATCTAACGAAAATGGGTCTATTCCCGCGCCGCTGTTATCAGTCACTACAAAGTCGAAAGGCTGGTTTTTAGAAAGAATATGAACAACGCCAACACTCAATTTTACATTATGAACGTTAAAGTTGTTATACTCAACGCTAAAAAACCACTGCTGAACGGGCGCAAGATAGCGCAAAATTAACACTATCTCTGATTCTTCAAAAATTATAGTGTGCCGTTGCTGAGCTTCACTGCCCAAGTTCAGTATCTGTTTCATTGATTTTTAAAAATCCCAGTGATCGAACCTAACATTGAGCGAGGTGTTTTTTTGCCTTCCTGCACGCCTTTGTCAGTAACGCCGTCGGTTTGCTTGTCTAACGCCTCGCTTGGTGTAGTCTTTTTAAGCTCGTTTAACTCAACAAATTGAGTTACTGCTGTTCGCACTTTTTGCGCGCTAATGCTAAAAGTAATCGCTTCGCGTTGGTTGTCTTGCGTGAACGCAATTGATGTTATACGCATATCATCAAAAACGCGATAGGGCATGCTAATACTTACTAGTGCTTTGCTATTGTGCAGTGCTTCCATGCTGTCTATAAACTTCTCGCGTAAACCAACGCTATTAGCTTGCCGCTGGTCACCAAGAAATGACAACGCCTGCTTTCCTGAGTCAATTAATCTGTCAATATGTCTTGCTTTATCAAGTGCTTGAACTGCAACGCTATTTAGTTTTTGTAATTGCGATTGAGCAAAGGTTGGTAAATAACCTGAAAAATTACTGACAACGGTTTGCACGTTACGCATCTCCGCCACGACCTGTTCGGGTTCTATGTACACATCGCTGACACTGCCGTCGATCTGCAACGTCAGCGGCTCTAGCACAATGTGATCAGAAGCGTGAGAACCATCTTCAAGATAAGCCGTTGGTACTTGACTTTTATACGTAAATGTTTGATTAGTTCGAGCGAGCAATTTAAACCCGCCTATACCGACTTCTTCAACTTTTGACGACGACGTAAACTGATTATTTAAAAAATCAACAATTGCCATTATCTGCCCCCGCGATTAAATTGCGTTTGCGTGTCGCGCAGTTGCTCTTGTAGCTGATCGCGTACAGCTTTGCCAGCTGCTTGCGGGTCGTTGCTGCTAACTGAAATTTTTATTTCTTGAGTGATGTTGTTGCTTGTTTGCGACGTAGAACTAGGCGCAGGCGATAAGCCCACATTCATCGCGCCCACATCAATTTGAGGCTGCTGTTGCAAGATTGGCGTGTTATCGTCAATCCTAAAAAAGCCGCCTATTTTTTTAAATGCACCAAGTAAACCATCAATTTTAGATGACACCCAATCGAACATGCCAGAAAAATAGCTTTTAATGTCACTGATGACCAACGGGAAAATCATTTTTAGATTATTCGCTAGTTCATCAAAGCCGCTAATTATGTTATTAATCAATGCGTTAACGCCGTCTGCCCAGCCGGCCATTATCTTGCTTATGTCAACGTCAAAAAACTCTTTAAAAAAGCTTCTGATAACCGATTCACCGCCATCAAATGCAACAATTAAATCATCAAGCACAAGTGCTGCCGCCCCAAGTGCGGCTATAGCGACAACGATCGGCGATGTTAGCAAAGCAAACGCCCCCGCAAAACCCAACGTGGCAACTTTGAAAAGCGTAAAGCCAACGATGCCCGCCGCGACGTAGGGCGCTAAGCGTACTAACGCATCAACAACAACTATCACACCATCAGCGACAACTGTCAAACCATCTTCAAATAATGTTCTATTCGCTATTAAAAAATCAGTGAAAGACTCAACTAATGCTTGCATTTGCGGCGCAAAGCCTACAGCAATACTGTTTTTTACAGAGTCCATTCCGTAGCCTAGAATTGTCAGCGAGTCGTTAAAAGATGCCGCCGCGTCGCCCTGCGCTTGTGTCACAATACCTAGTTCGCGTGCCGTTTTCGTCATTTCGGACATTTGTTGGTCGGTCTGACTGAGTAGCTGCACGAGAGAAGCATCCAGTCCAAGTTTATTTGCTATGCTTATTTTTTCAGCGTCTGCGACACCGTCAAGGCTGTGCTGCAGATCGGTAAACACATCACTTGCACTGCGTACTTTACCTTCGTTGTCGCGCAACTTAATCCCAAGACGCTCGAACACTTTAACACCTTCGCCGGCACCGTTGGCAGCCTCGCCCATGCGTTGGGAAAGTCCTTTTAGTGACGACTGCAAAGCCTGCGAGCTAGAACCCGACACACTAGCCGCAAAGCCAAGTTCTTGAATTTTCTCGAGTGTTATGCCGGTTTCTCTTGATAGCTGTACCATTGGGTCGATACTTGCTGTTGTACTAGACACGAAAGCAAAAAGCGCGCCCCCTGCAGCCATAGACGCCGCCCCCATTGCACCAAGGCCTATTATTGCATCGCCCAGCCCGACATTGAAAAAATTGAGCGGTTGCAAATCGCCCAAAAAATTAAATCGGGTTACTATCTCGCTAACTGTTGTCATCGTCTTTGCTCTATTTCGTAGCGCTCAATTGCGTTGCTCATTTGCTCAAACTCAACAACATCTAAAAAGTCTGGCGTGTCGAGTTCTTGCAGTTCTTTAATGCTACCATATCCGCGTTTTGATAACGCGCAAATAGTCATCATGTAGTTAGACAAATTTGTTGTGTGTATATATTGCTCGTGATTATGTGAGACGGGTATGTTTAGCCGCCATGCCCGCCGCGCACAAAAGGGTAACTAATAACTCCCATTGCTATTTGCACAAATTGCAAAAAGTCCTCGGGGTAATCGTCCCAATGATTTTTTCTCTTACTAATCTGTACGCCTTCAAAAGTCAATCTGTCGCATAATATTCGCTCAATCGCGGGGTAAGTAGGCCAAGATAAAAACTCGAACCCCCCGCCACATTTTTTTTGTATTTCACTGTAAAATGCAAAAACGACTTGGCGGTCGCGGTGAGGTGTTTTAGTTATCTCGTATTTCCTGCCGTTAATATCATCAAAAGACGCTTCGTACGCTTCTTTAACTCGTTCAAGTGTTACTAGTTGTTCTGACATGATTTAATCCTCGTCTTACAGTGCGCGCGAAACTGAACGAAAGCGTAGCGTATATTCCATTAGCGCATTACCGTCTTGGTCGTTTTTCGCGTTTGTCGGTTGTGTTGTGATGCTGCCGTTTTCTAACAAATAAGTTTCTACGCCATCGACCCCATTTTTGTTGAAATTTTCTTTTGCTGAACCATTAAAAATAACGACCTTATCGCCAGCTAGCGCTGAATTTAAAAAAATATCATCGTCGCTAAATTTCTGAATCCTTACGGGTAAGTCATAAACATTGCCGTCGCTACGTCGCTGAATAGATACCCCACCTGCTTGGCTATTAACGTGAGCACTATGGGGATTGGCGGGCGTAAGTGTAAACAAGTCGCCCGTCATGAAACTCGTGAAAACATGTCCGTTCAGGGTTAAAGTTGTGCTATCTGCTGCTAGTGTAATTACTGCCATTTTTTATGCCCTTATAAATTTAAATTGATAATAACGTCAGCGCTATGAATAGCCCCTGCATTTTTCACCGCGCCCTGAATAACCGGCGATTTGCGAGCCTGCCGATCGGATTGAGGTTGGTCAGATAATGCCCCAGCTAAAAAGTAAAAGCCCTTATCAAGAATTGACCGTGTAAATGTAGCTAAATCGCCAAAACTGTCTGGGCTTGACCATGCCCCAGGCGCGAACACGCCAGAGCGCACGAAACCACGGGTTGTTTTTTCGCACTGATCAACAAGCTGGTTTACACCGCGAGTCGTTTGTGGGATTTTAGTTCCAGTTTGTTTTAACAAGTTAAATAAGTCTGTCTGTAACGCATCAACGAACCCAATAAAATTATAAACATTGTCTACAAAATCATTGCTCCCGCTCGTTAAAACGATAGGCGTTAACTTGCTAGTTGTGTAAATATCTAAGCCGACCCGCTTAGCTGCTGTAATTTCTGTTTCAGTGTAATCTTCAGCTGGGACGGCTAGCTCTTTCATGTGCATTGTTAACGCTGAATTTTCAGCATTAAAATTAACAGTATGTGTTCTTGACATGTACGAAGCTGCAAATTTTCTGTTATTCGCTTTACTGTATAACATTCTGTAAGTTGTCAAGCTTGCTAGCTTGATTTTCCAGCAAACGTTATTAGAATCAATTACTAAATTCGCAGGATTAGAAAAAACATCATAAATAAGTACTGAGTTGGCTTTTGACCATTCAGCCAACGCTAATACATCCGAAGTTGTTGGCGTGTCAATAAACATCACACCACGAACGCCAGCCTCTGCTCTTAATCTGTCTACAGCGTCAACCATAGCTTCCGCGGCAATAACCCCTGCAGCAAGTCCTTGTGTTAGTTTTGCTCCCGTGCCTTCAGCTAAGCCCAGTAAATGACCGATAAATGTACCTAAGCCATTTGGTGCAGCGAAACTAAGCGTTGATAAGCTGCCTGTGCTGTCACTAGTGATAACGATGCCCAAGTTATCCAACGACGCCGTCGCCCCTGTTAGCTCCGCATTAATAATATTGATGACATCATTTAGCGTTGTGACTGTTTGCAAGTTAAGATTTGAAGCATTCTTAGTCACGCCGTCAACGACAACTTCAAAAGAACCATCCGTTATTTTTTGAAGTTCAGGAATGATAGCCGCTTCTGAAATTTCCGCGCCCTTTAGTGTTGCAGCTGTTGCCTGTGTGGCTTCGTCGGCTGCACGCCAATAGCCGACAACCAAATAACCGCCGGCGTTAACTGGGTTTGGTGTTGTTCCAAAAAATGCGGCCGCGTATTGTGCTTCAATTGACGTTGTACCGAAATCACCGTTTACTTGTCCCGCACTACGATAAATGCGATAAGGCTCTGACGTCGAAAGCACATTGCTAGACGATGTGATAATACCTGTCACGTTCAAGTTATCCCGTTGTGCCAGCCGACCTTCCGGGATCAGTGCAACGTTAATAATATTTGATATTTCAGCCATAATAATTTTCTCTGTCTGTGATTGTTTTTGTTTGTGCTGTGTCAATTCTTAACATCTCGACATCAGCGCTTATTGTATATTGTACTTGCAAAGCAACTTCAAAGCGCTGCGAATATTGCTCGCTCGCTAAAAGTTTTAAATCTGTAATACTGCTTACGTTAAAAACTGCGATTTTATGCAACAATTGCAGCTCGTAACCTTTTTGCGACTGTGCTAAAAGCGCAAACTTTTCGGCCATCGTTCCAGCGTCATCACCGTAAAAATTCACTGTACATGGTGCGCTATACTGCTGTGCAAAAGTCATCAGCTCCGTGTTACCGTCGTACTTTTCGCTTGCGTTTAATCGCTTAGCTGCTCCCAAGCTGTCAATGATAATTTGTAAATCTGAAAAATTATCACGTCTTAGATTTTGCCGGCCAATTTGCACAACTGCAAATTCCGGCTGGTCTAAAATATCTCTGACAAAGCGTGCTAGCTTTACAGTGTAATGGCTCATTGTTTTACGCTTTCAATGAGTTTTTTAGCCAGATGAAAATAATTTTCATCAAGTTCAATCCCGACAAACCTACGATTAAGTTTTTTTGCTGCAACACCCGTCGACCCACTGCCCATCGTCATATCTAAAATTAAATCACCTTCATTACTATATGTTTTTATTAAATCTTCAAGCAATGCAACTGGTTTTTGCGTTGGGTGATACCCGTTATAATCTTTCTTATATTTCAAGATATTAGATTTATATTTCTCACCTTCTGGTAAATTAAAAGTGCTGGAAGAATCACTTTTAATTGCCCGCAATTCGTCATAATTTTTAAAGCCCGGCATGCTGTCGATATTAAACACGTCAATAAGCTCATCATATGTTGATTCAGTGCAAAGTGTGAATTGCACTGAATCCCACTGAAAACAAGTCACAGCCCTATGATGTTTTAATATTTTTATAATTTCATGTTTTTCTAAGCAAATGAAATCTAATACAATTCTAAAATAATCGCGTAGTTTTTGATTGCTGTTTATGTCGTGGCTTTTGCTAAAAAGTAGAATATCTTCGTAATAATTCACGGGCGCTTTCTTAGCATTGAGCGGGTTTGCAAAATGGTCTTTCTCCCAAATCATTGAATATTTATAGGGCAAATTCGGATTTGAATTTGTGATTAGTTCTGTTGTGAAAGGTTGCTGCGCGAATAATGCCATTTTCCCTTTATTTCTAAGTACTCGATTAGCTTGCGTCATGAGCTGCGACGTATTAACGCAAGTGTCCCACGTTACTCTTCCGCCCATCCTATCCACCCCGGTGCCTTTCATTGTCCCGTAAGGTGGGTCACACAATATCAGGTCTACAGTGCTACCAGCGATTTCTTGCATCTTTTCTAAGCAACAACCACGCATCAATTTAACAGTCACTTAACTTCCTCAAAAACAGCTTCATAGTAACCATAATCACCCCACGCGGTGACTTGAATCGCTTTGTATTCTTTGTCTTGATAAATTATTATACTACTCATGTCTAGTTTGCTTAGCGTGTGTACTGTGTAATGCTTTAGCGACCAATCGACTTGAGCAACCGTGATTGCTTCAGCGTTCGTCGGCTGAACTACAGCAAAAATAAAGGTATCTGTTACGACTTTGACTTGCTTAAAATCAACTGTGTTAATCTCGATTTTGCGTAAAGTTATACTTTGTTGCCACTCCGCCAGCGCGTCGGCCATATTAAGTAGCATCACGTACAGCCCATGTTACTGACCCCACTAACTTTCCAGTGTCCCATAAAATTGTGTCACTACCTTTCGTTGCTTTCGTTTCGGCTGATATGTCTTGCCACTGCCCAAAGCCGCCAGTTTCAAAAGCCTCTATGCTGATATTTCTAGCTGTAACACCGACCAGCCCAAGGGCTTGTTGCACCGACGCGCGGCCATCGGCTACGCGTCTGAACTGTGTCAATATTGCCGCGTCGATTTCGTTGCGTTTGTTGTTGAATGGCATTCTCAAAAAAGACCGCGCAGGCATACGACCTTTACCAAATTCGTGCGCCCCAGCAACATCGAGCACGTTTTGCCCATGCTGATACACGCTTGTTGTGTTACCAATAACGCCCACTGCAACTTCTTTTGTTTTCGCTTCTCTAAGTGCTGCTTCAAAACTGCGCAGTTGTTGAAGCAGTTGCTCCGGCGAAATGCTCATACAAAGACACCACCCTGTCTTGCTCTCGTTAGTAGCAGATAGCGTAACCCGTATTTTGTTGATGCTAACCACGCGTTGCGCTCGCTAGTTGCTGCGTATCCTGCAGCGTAACTTACTGATACGCTGCCTACTGATTTAGATTGAATAACACCTGCATTTGCACTGCCCGCGCTAATTTCAGTTGTCATCATGTGCGCAATTAGATTTAAGATGATTTCATGCTCGCAAGCATTAACGTAAGAACCCGCGTAATAACATTGCCACACATTTTCCAAAATTGGTACGTATTGTGCCGCTTGCTCTTCGGGGAACTCGGGAAAGCGTGCAATAAAATCATCTAAAATCGTCATCAGTTACACCTTTATTAAAAATCCAAGCTCAACTAATCGCGCTAATTTTTGCGCGTAGGTTTTATTTTTAAGATTTTCCGCAGCTGGTGTATGCGTTGCACCTGCGGGAACTAAAACTCCGCACACTAACACCGCCCCACGGTGTATATTTTTATATGCGTCGGTGGTGGGTTTACTGCTTTGTTTACTGTTTTGTTTACTGCTTTGTTTACTTTCTTCCATTTTTTCACCTTATCTTAAAAAAAAAGGCGGCGATAAAGCCGCCCAAGGGGGGTTACATCATGAAAAAAGTTATAAGCCGGTAAGCGTTTGTGCTGCATCTTGTTCGATAATATCAAGACCAGCAACACCGAAATATGACTCAACGTAATATTTAAAGCCACGTTGGTCAACACTTGAAACGTTTAAAGGAACAGGAATACGCATTTGCATCGCTCTGCGATTACTAGAAAATGCAACTGTAGTCGACACCGCTAACACTCCACCATTAGCTACAGTATCAGATTTTGATGTCAAGCTAAAAGTGACGGTTGGAAAGTTTGCGCGCAACGCTTGCAAAACGTTCATCTCAGAGCCAGCACTGTTTAAAATCTTTGATGTGCAAGTATTGTAAACGCGAGCAGGCATGACAACGCGGTCAGCCATGTAAGAAGCAACATTTAAAACTCCAGCCCATTGCCTTGTTATTAAATCCGCAATTTCTTGATACAAGCCTTCGCCCGATAACAATTCCGCTGTTCCCGCAGCAGCATCTGTTGCCCAGTCGCTGTTTAAAAGACCAGTCGTTTTAAAAGTGCCGTCGGCACGAACTTGACCGACAAAGCCCAATTCGTCGATTTTGCGGTTATAAAGCTCAGCGTGACCCTCAAAAAATCTCGATGCAAGGTTGATGTTTTGCAACTCGGCTTGCTTTAGTTCGATTTCTGACCAATCTGACTCAGCTTCAAGCGTGAACACGTTCATACTATCGTCTTCACCACTTAGTGTGATTTTCCCAGCACCGTTGGTGTTGCTGCCCGACTCTCTGAAACCACCCTCAACTGAAAGTTTTAGTTTTTTAATGCTGGTAGAGTATCCACCCTCATTATTGACCGTAACGCCTTGGTCTAAAAAGGTAAGTCCCGCGTATTCTTGCGTGAAAACTTCGGCACTAATGTGTTCCAAATTTCTAGCGAGAATTATACCGCCAGCGTCTTTGAAATTATGCTTAGCGTGTTTTGCTGCTGTTTCAAAAGAACTGATATCGTAAAGTTTAAATGGGTCTTTAGTCATTTGTTATATTCCTTAAATAAATTTATTAATGCGAACTAGCCAAACGTCAGCCGCTTTCTGTTCCCAGAAAACTACATCGCCGGCAGGCACAATACCCACGCCAGCAGCATTAGTTGCTTTACCTGCGTCAGCTGTTGCATCGTTCACGACTTGAACTGACTCATATTTCACCGGTGTTGCTGCAGCTGTAACTTCAACTGTAGCAAAACCAAAGTTGATCACTTGCGCGACTTGTGTATTACTATCATCGTCTAACGATTCAGTAATGTTTCTCTTTGCGATACCAGCAATTAACGGTGATGCAGATGCGTCTAAGTTATCGATACTACCCGCATCATATTTGACAAAACGACCAGCGACTAAACCCGCTTCGAATGTTTCAAAAGATGAAACGTTGTACGGGCTAGATGCGATAACTTCACCCGCACCCAAATCTAAATTATCGTTTAAAACTGTGTTTTCAAATGACATAACTTTACACCTTTCTTAATTGTTTATTGATTCTAGCTGATAGCGCGCCCTCTGCTTTGCTGTCACCAAATCGCGAGTAATCCGCATCTGATTTTCTTAGCATTTTAAAAGCCACATCGAGTTCTTCATCTTTAAAAGTTTCTGCGCTTTGTGTTGCTAGTGCGTCGCGCATAACGTGTGCCGACGTTTTACCCGCAAAATCATAGCCCTCATCTAAAAAGTTCTTAGCTTTATTGACGATTTCAGAATAGCGTTTTACCGCTGCGTCTGCAAAAGACGCTTTCTCTTTTGCCAATGCTTTTTTAAAATCAGCATCTGAAAATTTTGGCTTTTGTTCATCAGTTGCTTCATCAGTTGCTTCAACTGTGTCAATCTCTGCCGATTCGTCTTCGACTTCAATTACGCCTTGTTCTTTAGCATACGACATAATTTCTTGGAGTGCTGGCATAATCTCCGGCAGTCTGTCCAGCGGTACTTTTTTTATAGCGTCAGGGAGCTCGGTTGCCATGATGACGATTTGCTCAAGACTTACGTCACCATCCGCGTCTAAAAATGCTGCATTTATTTTTGGCATTGTTTTACTCTTTGTTGTGTTAATTAGTTTTTTATCTAAAAATCGGCATAGCGAACCGCATCGACCGGCAGCGACGGCGGCTAGATGATGAGGAACAATGTTAGTTTGCTCAAAGTCCCACACGTCGTGACTACTCAACTCTGCCGAATATCCAAGCGATAGTTCTTTTTTGTCTGCAAGCATTGCGCTCATTGCATCAGATATTAACAGTTTATTTTTAACAGCTAATAGCGTTTGCGTTGTCGCGTCTAGCTGATCTATGACTTGTGAATCGATAACAGTGCTACCCGTTGCAGGCGGCGAGGTGTTCATATCAATATGCTCATCTGTCAACGCAATGCCGGGCATGAGTTGAGCCGCGTTAGCAATTGTTGCTGGTGATCGGTAAACAGTGAAGATTTTATCAGCAGGTGATAAGTTAAGCTCAGAACCCAAATATTCAATCACGCCGTCCCGGATGCTAACAGCAGTGTGTTCAGTTGCTGAGTATGTAGCAATGTCAGCAAAATTGCGTTTAATATTTTTTTGCATTTATTAAGCTCATATAGTGTTTCGCTGATTATATCACAACTTATGTCAAGTGCAGTATAGTAAACTTAGTCTGCAGGTATGATTAACTTAACTGTGCATCTGCATTGATAATCAACACCAGGGATAATGTGCTTTTTGTCAATCGAGCTGTATAACCCTTCTGATAAATCAAATTCTTTACCGTTTCTATCATTGTGACTCGGGCGTACTCGCTCATCTTTAGCAGTGACCCATATTGCTCGAGTGATTCCCAAATTTTGTGCTCTCGCTTTCGTCATTAGCGAGTTATACATATTGACTTGTGTACGTGTAACAAAGTCCGCGTGATTTTTGCGCTTTTCTGTCATATTGTCGAATTGCACTAAAATATCATCTAGTGTTTTCCCTTCTGACATTAATCGCACCGTGTCCGTGACCCAATTTTGCAGCGTTTCATCTCTTAGCTTTTGAATAAATATAAGCGTTTCTAACATCAGCGCATTGCTATGAGCTGTTAGCCCTTCCTCATTTACAAGTTGTCTTGGATCTAAACCCACTGCTTTAGAAACTTTTTCGTAGAACGCTTGCTTGCTTTGCTTATCAACTGCTGATAACTGCTCTTTGACTAACGCGTCTAATCGCTCAACGCTGAAACGTGTGCGTAATTTCTTTGATATTTTAGTCGCTAAGAAAAGGAATTCACGTGCAAAGTTAGCATCTTTAAAATTTGCATCTGCGAACTTGTTTATTGTGTCGTCGCTTAGCGCGTTCAGAACTTGCGCTTTAAAAATTCGGCTCATCAACTCAATCATACTTACAGCAGCTTCGCTAAATTGTCGCTCATGTTTTTTCGCGGGTTGTTTTGCGCTAATTTCTGTGCGCTTTTCTGTTTTTATTTTGCGCGTCATAATGCCGGCTGCTCAGGCTCTGTTACTTTGTCATCTTGCCAAAAGTCTTCCCAATTGTCTTTTTTAATTACTGCGTGATCGACAAGATACGCATTAGCGTCTTCACCCATTTGCCATAAAATTAGAGCATTCGCAATAGCGTCGGTCTCCATTCTCATTTTATCGACATCAGTTTCTAACAATCCGTCTTTAAACTCGACTTGACCTCGGCCATGTAAACCCATAAACCGGTTAATATTTTCTAGTAAATAATCAGATTGATACGCTTCGATAGTGTGCTTAAAAACATTCCGTTCACCTGACCCCGTGCTGTTTAGTCCCGTAGCTGCTTCACCGACAAGCCACGATAGCGGGATTCCTGTCACCATGGCAAGCCGTCTTAGCGTGATTAGGTCAGAGTCGCCTAAGTTGCTTAGCGCTTGAGCATGCACTTCAATCAAGTCTTCTTGGTCGATAATCCCAGCACCATAAATTGATCTTAAGTTTTCTAAGCTTTCAAAATACTTGATTAACTCGCCTTCGCGTTTATCTGCGAGTAAATCTTTAAAGCCTTTGATTTTATAAAACAGTGTGCTAGATTTTTCTAACATTGCTGGAACTGCGCGTTGTATCACGCCGTCTGCTACAAGTTCATTTCTGATTAATTCAAATTCTGAAATGCCGCCGTAGTTGTATTCCGACGCATCATGCTCAACCGGCTCGACGTACTTAAAATCGACAACTCGGCTGGGGTGTACAGTAAAACCCCGTATGCTAAATCGCTCGGGCTGCAAATAATCAGGGCTGTTAAGATTTAAATTAACTGATTGCACTGCAATCATATCGCCGCTAAAAACTCGATACTGAACCCGCGCCCAGTCGGTCAACTGCGGTAATGGTTGCGATAAATCTGCCCCAGGTTCGTGAATAACGATGAGCGCGCGGCCGAACGCCAATTGAAATTTAGCCGCTTTTTTGACATGTTTCTGCAATACTGTTTTATAAAATGCTTCATCATCAGCGTTATCAAATTGCATAGTATCATTTAAAGCAACCCCCGTTTTTATGCGTATGATTTTAGAACCTATGCCTGTTCGATAAATCGCGCGTAACTCGCTCCAATCGACGTGATTTGATGCTATGCGGTTGCTAGTTGACGCTGTGCGTCTGTTTGCTAGCGAGTTGTTTAAGCTGCTGATGCCGTCGTCGAATATTTTTCTTATAGTCATTTTATAAAAGCCTGCCGTAATCTAAAATTTTATTACCGATTAGCATGTCGTTGATTGCGTCGATTGTCGGGTCAACTGTATCATCATGAGCCGCGTTCGGGAATGCTGCAAACTCGCTCAAGTAATCAGAAAGCCATGCAGTTCCCTCCGGCAAATATACATTGCCTACTTCAATTTGTGGAGCAACGTCTAGCGCGCGGCTAACTTTGTCTGTGCTGCGCGGGATGCCCACGACCGGCACCCCCATTTGTTTTAGCTGCTGGATTAAGCCCGTACCGCTACTTTTGTCTTCAATCTTGATTTGTCTTAGCGTTCCAACGCCCTGCGCAGCTTTGTGCTTATCGTAAAAAGCTTTTGCTTGCGTAAGCAGTTGCGGAGCTTCCCATTTTCCACGAATCATGTCTAAAAGATATATTTTTTTATCGTAGTGACCGACGCCCCAACACTGTAAGACACTGTAATCATTATGTTCTTTTGTCTTTTGTGCTGTATCCGCATAAATCACACGGTAGCTTATTTTCGGCAGTGTGCTATAAAATCGCCACCATTCAGTTTTAAACAATCCGCCGCCCAGCACCACTGGGGATTGCTGGTACATTGCTGACCAAAAATAATCGGACAAAACGGCTTTTGTTTCTAAAAGTTTTTCTATTGGGTGCAACTCGGGAATCAGTGCTTTACCTTCGTCGCTTATCGCTTTGAATGATAAAACTTTAGCCCCAGGCGTCTTTTCTGTTACTTTTCCCGATAAGTCATCGACTGCCCAGCGCGTTGCCATAATGATTTGTCCGCTGTTTTTAGACAATCGCGTTAAAAATGTTGATGTGTACCAGCTCCACACCCCTTCTTTTACTGTTGTTGATAAGGCTTCACTCGCGTTTTTGATAGCATCGTCTATTATGCCCAAGTCTACTTTTTTACCCGTTAGCGCGCCCCCGACACCTTGTGCAGTGTAAGAACCACGAAAACCAGTAACTTCAAATGTTGAATTGTTTCGTCGGCTGCTGTCGCTAGCTTTGCTTTTAGCGAGTGATGATTGTGGGAAAATTATTTTGTATTCAGGGCTTAGCATGATGCGTTGAACATCTCTGTTCATATCGCTAGCTAAGTCTTTTCCATATGAAATTCCAGCAACTCGGATGTTTGGGTTTAATCCAAATATGAATGCAGGTAAATAGCGGCTTACTATATCTGATTTTCCGTGCTGTGGCGGAGCACCAAGAATTAATACTGGGCGCATTCCTTGTTGCATGTCGTTTAAAAATTCATCGATAGCTGTACATACTTGTCGAGAAAAGTCACTGACAATGTATTCTTTATTGATATAACTAATAAAATCTTGCAAGTTTTTACGCGCGTTGCGTCTTGCTAGAATCTCTTTAGCAGCTTCAACCCGCACTGATAATTGCTAATAGTTCTGCGTCGCTCATTTCTGAAAAATCCATAACATCCGTTCGCGGCGTGTTTATTTGTATTGCAGTCGTTGGCGCTTTGCCCAAAACCGTGTCGCGATTTTTAGCAGTCGTTGTGCTGTGCTGCATTATCTCGCCCATCGTTTCTGCTTCATCAAGCATTCTGTTAGCTATCTGCTGATTTTTAATTGCTGAATTTTTAAAGAAGTTAATATACTGAGTACGCTCTTCAACTAGCTTATCAATGACCGCGACCGACGTCTCTTCGTCGTTTTTTATTAGTGTTTCTTTTTTTCGTTTGATTTCATAGTCATTTTGTTTCTTTATGATTTCACTCTGTATTAGCTGTTCGTTTTTTCCTTTTTTCCAGCCAGCAAGATTTGCGCGTTTTGATATCTGTGATTTAGATTTTATTTCTACATCATCACGTGCAACGATTTTATCTAAAGACAAACCTGCCTCAAAATATCCTCGCACTAATCTCCATTGATAATCGCTATGAGCCATGTTTTATTCTTTATGTTTTTCTTTGTGGACTTCGTTTTGCTGCTGCAGTGGCTTGTTTTTCTCGCCACGCTTTCATTCGCTCTTCTTTGCTTCCCATCAATCACGCCTTATTATTCACACCCAATAGGATCACGTTTCCGTATCGGTTTTTTAATTGTTTTATATTGCTCGATGATGTCATCATGCCACGTTTTATGAAAATCGTAAAGACCGCTGTCAGTTTCAACTGTGAACATCTCGACACATGCCGACGATCTAAAATTAGCAGAACCGTGAATCACCATCTTGATGTCGCCCGATCTCAACAAGCATATTTTTGTATGATTGCTTGCAACTGCTAGCTGAAAGCTGTTTTTAGAATCTAGTTTTTCATATATGTATCGGATATTATCGCCTAGATTATGACTGTAAAAATAATCACTTACGATTATGTTGAGTTCTGATACAAAGTCCCCGTTAATCAAATTAGCTAACGAGTCGACGTTATCTTTAGATAGCGATAACGTTGAGATAGTTAAATCGTCAACTAAAAGATTGTTGTTAACTATTAAAGCCTCGATGAAATCACCGAATATAAAATCGCCGCTGACAACCGCATCAACACGACCTCCGGCAAAAATTGTTTTATTGACTTTTTTTTGCAGCTTCACTGCATTTTTATACTTAACTTGTGTCGTCGGCACTTTCTTAGATAACTTGGGTTTGTGTATCCGCGTTTCACGAAGCGGATTTTTCTTCGGTTTATCGTGAAAACCCGACAAATCAAAACCAGAAAGGTTTTGCACATCACTAAAATCAAAATCTTCTTTAATTTCAGTATCTACTTCTAAGTTTAAGTCAAAATCTTCAATATTCATTATTAATTATTACCCTTTTTTAGTTAAGGTTTTTTAACTTGTGAAAATCGTAAAGTTCACAATCCGTTATTTATTTAAAAATTCGTAATAATTTTTAAAGTTTTCCATTTTTTCCAGCTCCTTCCCAACAGCATCTTTTTTACCAAGTCTGAACATGTATTTGTAATATGTGATCTTAGCCCAAGTGCGCAGCTCTTCGCGTGTGAATAGTTTTTCCAACTGCGTTATTGTTTGCACACCCAGGACGTCATAGTGTTTAGCATTCTCGTTCATCAGCGGATGTTTTGTTGCTGTCTTTGATGTGTCTTTATCAAAAAAGCTAATCACATTTTTTCTATGTGTTTCTGAAAAGTAGCACATTAATTTTTTAGCGTGCGCTTCATCAAGCAGTGCCTCAGCCCACTTTCCTTGCATTGTGTAAATGACTTTGACACCTGATAGCGCAGATTCGTCAGCGCTATCATAAAGTCTTTTAAACAATTCTTTGATTGTTAATAACAGTGCTTCGCGCGGCAGTCCTGTACGGTACGCTATTTCTGTTACTGTTATTAACTTGCACGTGCTGGTCATTATTTTTCCGATAAAAAAGCGCATTAGAAGCAATATTTGCGCGGGTTGAGAATTGTACCCCATCACAATCCTATTTAAAATAGGATTTATTATTGCTCAGTCATTATGTGTGTCGGATGACGACCGACTTTTAGAAGAAACAATTCCCAACACGCGAAGGGAATTGTTGTTGCGCGGGAAGATTGCCCTTCCCAGCGTTGCCATGTCACCGTTGACACATCGACCAAAGATGCAGCTTCACGGGCAGATAGGCCCGTTGCTACACGCATCTCTTTGAGTTGTGCTTGCAGAGAATCGCCGCTCATGCTGACAACCCCCGGCAAGCCGCGCGGGCAACAATACGCGCATCCCAGCGCGCGGGAACGTCGCAGTCATCCGCGCGAAAAGGCTGGATGTCAGCTAAGTACTGATACCAATCAGCACCAAACACTTCCCTACCCATCACATCCAGGGCATGATGACCTTCTTCATAAGTGACGCCCGTAGCGCGGGAGATAACTCCGGCTACCGCGTTGGCAGTCCCGCCTGCAGCGGATACCCAGAAGCCTCCGTTTTTAGCAGCAGTTTCTGCTAATGAAAAGAATTTTGCAGCGGCAATTAATGATTGAGTGTTCATGATGTCTACCTCGGGTTATTAAACAGCGGGTTTGCTGCTTTGATGTAGTATATTATAACCCATGGTCATTAAATGTCAATACTATTAGCGATTTTTTTTTTGATAATTTTGTTCCCACATAACACTCAGCAGCAAGTCATCCTCAAGTTTTTCTTATCTGCATATCACGCGCTAATCACGACGACGACAAAGCTTGAAAGCTTAAAAGATAAGCGTAACTAAGTAACTATAAATTCCTATATACATATAATATCCCCCTCAAAGGATTTATTATCTGTATAAAACACTATATATTCCTTTAATCATCAAATTATATCTATATTAAATATTTTCAGTTACTTAGTTACAAAACCTTTAAAACCTTTATAAATCAACGCTTTAGGGTGTAAC
>JACUUF010000191.1 GCA_014859465.1 Methyloprofundus sp. | reverse complement strand
GTATTATATGTGTCGCCTGCTAAGAGTAAAAAACCTTGAAAGAAAGGTGTAATTTTATTTATTTGTGCATAGGGAGAGGTAGGAAATATTTTCGATTGCAGGGATAATAGAGGCTTAAAATTAACCATAGCGGCGTATAAAAGTGGCTATGGTTATTAGCAGTAACGCCGGCATTTTAACGAGATAAAATAGATAAAAATAATATTTAGAATGATAAAAAAATTACTCTTGTTGATAGCTTTTGCTATGTTATTAAGTGCTTGCGGTGAAAGCGACCCAGTAATGAAGGATATTCGTAAACAAGGCAAGTTAATTGTTTTGACCCGTAACGCGCCTACTACTTATTACCTTGATGCTAATGATCAGCCCGCGGGTTTTGAATATGATTTAAGTAAGGCTTTAGCTGATTCTTTAAATGTTGAGGTGGAATATAAACTCTATGACAGTATCGAAGAGATTATGGTTGCGATTAACAAGGGCGAGGGGCATCTTGCTGCGGCTGGGTTAACGCAAACCGATAACCGTAAAGTGAAGCAAGTATTTGGCCCCGGATATAAAACGGTACAGCAGCAAGTGGTTTGTCACCGTAAAATTGAAATGCCAAAAGACATTAGTGATTTGCTCGGACATTCCCTATTGATTATTGCTGAAAGTAGCTATCAAGAGTCTTTGCTAGAACAGCAGGAGAGCTACCCCAAACTAACATGGCAAGTGACTACTGATTTATCGACTGAACAAGTATTAGAAAAGGTAGAGAATAAAGAGGTCGATTGTACCGTGATTGATTCTAATATCATGTCGCTTAATCGCCGCTATTATCCTAATTTGATGGTTGCTTTTCCCCTTTCTGAAGAGCAGGAATTAGCTTGGTTGCTACCACGTGATGTCGGTTATTTTAAGGAATATGTTGCAGACTGGTTTGCCCAAATTGAAGATAACTCAACCCTTAATATGATTAATGAGCGTTATTATGGTTTTGCTGATATTTTTGATTATTATGATAACCATGTTTACTTAAAGCGCATTAGCGATCGATTACCGGAATATGAGGCTGCGTTTAAAGAAATTGCCCAGCAATATGAGTTTTCTTGGACTTTATTAGCGGCTCAAGCGTATCAAGAGCCTGGGTGGAATGCAGAGGCACGTAGCCCAACAGGGGTGCGAGGTTTAATGATGCTAACCCAAAATACCGCAACAGCCATGGGGGTTACTAAGCGTATCGATGCTATTCAAAGTATTAAAGGCGGAGCTAAATACTTGGATCAAATGCTGAAAAAATCCCTGAAGATGTGCTTGCAGCAGATCGTATTTTGTTTGCTTTGGCTGCCTATAATATTGGTTTTGCGCATGTATTAGATGCCAGAGAATTAGCAAAGCAATTGGGTAAAAGTCCCAGCACTTGGCATGATTTGAAAGAAGTACTTCCCTTATTAAGTCAAAAGCAATATTACAAAACGCTGAAATATGGTTATGCCAGAGGCGCTGAACCGGTTAAATATATAGACCGAATACGCTATTACCAAGATGTATTGGTGAATACTTTAAGCAAGCGTGAGAGCTCGGTTGCTAGTGATAAGTGATTTGATGATTGTCATAATGCATTTAGGTGTCGCTTATAATCGAGTTTTTAGCGGTTTATTTGGTTTTTAATTAAGCTCTAGACTTTTAAAGCTAGAGGTGTTCTACAAAAATGGAGAATTATTATGCGTGTTTTTTTATTATTATTAAGTTTGTTGTGTGTACCACATTATGCATTGGCAGGAGAGGATGAGGCTACTGAAATGGTAGTCGAATACTTGGCCATGACGCCTAAATTTACCGTTAATTTAGCCGAGCCAAAAAAGTATTTACGTGTAGATGTGCAGCTAATGGTCGAGGGTGATAAGGCCATAGAAAAAGTAAAAAAGCATTTGCCGGCATTGCGGCATAGTTTGATTATGCTTTTTAGTGGCAAATCATCGGCTGATTTGCAGACAGCGGAACAGAGAGAAGCTCTGAGGTTGGATGCATTGAAGGTGATTAAAGAAACGTTGGAAAAATATGCAAAAAATAACGATGGCTTAAGAGACTTATTTTTTACGGAGTTTTTAGTGCAGTAATGATTCAGTTGCTTTTATGTCCTATTTTGACCGTAGTATCTGTTTGCGACATTCCAGATGGATGTTTCTCTGTTGGTGAATTCAGATATTACAGCGTATAAATAAGGCTTGGTGTCAAAAATCCTTACTTTTTAAGTTGTTTATATTACAATCAATCAATTGATAAACGAGATAGCAAGGAGACGTCTATGGCGACTAAAAAAGTGAGTCCGAAAAGTGTAGAGAAAAAAACTGACAGTAAAAATGAGGCTAAGGTACGGGTCTGGCTCAAAAAAGAAACCTTGGCGTATGAACAAGAGTTGCACCGGCTTCAAGTTGAATTACTGAAATTTCAGAATCACGTAAAGGAAGACGGCCTGAAGGTCTTACTGATCTTTGAAGGTCGTGATGCTGCCGGTAAGGGCGGGACGATTAAACGAATTACCGAGCATTTAAATCCGCGTGGTGCAAAAGTGGTCGCTTTGGAAAAACCTTCCGATACAGAAAGAACGCAGTGGTATTTTCAACGTTATATTCAAAACTTACCGTCTGCGGGTGAAATTGTTTTATTTGATCGGTCTTGGTATAACCGTGCAGGTGTTGAGCCGGTGATGGGATTTTGTTCTGAAGTTGAACATAAGGAGTTTCTAAGGGAAACGCCCGAATTTGAAAAAATGCTGGTTAATTCAGGCATTATTTTTATTAAGTTTTATTTCTCGGTAAGTAAAAAAGAGCAAGCCAGGCGTTTTGAAAAAAGAATCACTGACCCTCTAAAGCAATATAAAATTTCGCCTGTCGATCAACAGGCGCAAAAGCTTTGGGATAAATACACGATTGCTAAATATTCGATGCTGTTATCGACGAATACGCCTTATGCTGAATGGACGGTTATCAAATCGGATAATAAGAAAAAGGCTCGTATTAATTGCATTAAGCATATCTTGTCACACGTAGAGTACCCGAATAAAATCTCAGCTGATTATTTGCAGAAAGATCATGATATTTTAGTCAATGGCGCTGATGAGATAAAAAGAATGGAAATTAATATGAATAAAGCAGTTTAGTTCGCTTATTGTAACGATACATCCTAAGTCTTATTTGGCGGGAGTCTGTATTAAGCCAAAACCATCGATGCCCAATAAAGGACTTAGGAGTAACGGTTTATTTAAGTAAAAAGCAGCTCTGTTAGCTGACTGACTTTTATGGTTAAATTTTTTTCAGTATAGGGCAAGGCAGCAAATTTGCCCCAGATGGGCGCAGGCCAAGCCTTATCTTTTTGGTATCTCACCACATGATGAATATGTAATTGCGGCACCATATTACCTAGTGCGGCAATATTCATTTTATCCGCCTTGAAGTGTTCAGCTAATTTCTCAGCCACATAGCACGACTCTCGGATCAATAACCGCTGATCTTCGCTAGAAAGCTGGTGTATTTCTTTGATGTTTTCTCGTTCTGGTACCAGTATTAGCCAAGGAAACTGGCTATCATTCATCAATAATACGCGGCACAATACTAAGCGACCAAGTTCGATACAATCTTTTTTTAGTGTGGGATGAAGGCTAAATGACATAGTGTTGGGGCTTGAAATGTGCAGGCAAAACAGTGTACCGTGAGCACTAGACAATAACAATAATAATTAAGCTCTTCATGACTAGCATCCCCTTTCAATCGAAAACGCAACTTGCTGTTTCTTTTAAGTTGCTTTTAGCCTTATACATGATTATTCCGCTGTGTTTTCTAGTGCAGTTAACTGATACTTTCGCGTTAAACGGCACTTTATTGCATTATTTACCCAGCAGCCCCAGTCATTTTTTATTATTTCAAGTGCTATTTGGTACGCCACATATTCTAGCCAGCACCTTGTTGATGACTAGCAATAAAGAGTATTTTCAGTTTTATCAAAAGAAAATCATCATCATGACCTTGGCTATCATAGTGTTTTTTGCTGTGGCTAGCCAGTTGGTTTCATATTATGTGTTGTATATTTTGGTCGCTTCATGGACGGTTTATCATGTCTTGAAGCAGCAGCATGGCGTTGGACGGGCGATTTATCAACTACCCAGTTGGGCGTTTTCTTTGCTGTTGTGGCTGAGCGTTGCTGCGGGAATTAGCATTTATATTGGCATTTTTCTCAAAGATACTTTAACACCGCAATACGCCGAATGGGTTAAACAGCTTGCTGCTAGCCTAGTCGTCTCTTTGTTTTTTAGTACGATTTTGTGTCAGCGCTATGTGCAAGCGCGGTTCGGTCTGTATTTTATCTGGGCTAATTCCTTATTAATTATCAGCAGTTTTTATTTTTATGCTCAGGAGTATTACTTTCTGGCGATTTTAATTCCGCGTTTAGTGCATGATGCAACGGCTTATATCTTTTATGTGACTCATGATGTTAATAAACATGGCGAGCATCCGCAGAATTTTATTTATCGCTGGGCAAAAAAGGTAAAACTTAATGTTTTTATTGTTTTGCCTTTAATTTCTTTTGCTCTAGCTTATGTTTTACAGGTGTATGGCGACCAATGGTTTAATGCCATCACTCAGTTTTTCTTGGGTATGGAAATCAGAAAAGCGATTACTTTAGGTTTGATTGGCTATTTTTCTTTGATGCATTACTATACTGAAGCTTTTACATGGAAGCATGGCTCTCCGTATCGGCACTATATACGCTTTAAACCTTAATGCTCATTTGGCAACCTACAAATATGAATTCTATATCGTTAGCCCGTTGGGGGCTTATCCCGCTTTGGTTATTGTTGACCTTGAGCGTTTTTTTTCGGACACCTACACCTATCGATGAAACGCGGTATTTAACCGTCGCTTGGGAAATGTGGCTGCGCCAAGATTTTTTAGTGCCTTATCTAAATGGTGCTACCTATAGCCATAAGCCGCCGTTGTTATTCTGGCTGATTAATTTAAGCTGGGGCATGTTTGGGGTGAGTGAGTGGGCGGCGCGCATGGTTGGGCCATTTTGTGCTTTGCTCAACTTATATATGACGCGTATGTTAGCCAAACAGTTATGGCCGGATGAGCCAAAGGTTGCTTTACTTGCGCCATGGGTATTGATGGCGACGCTATTATGGACCTTGTTTGCTACTGGAACGATGTTTGATATTTTACTCAGTAATTGTGTGCTGCTCGGTGTTTTGGGTTTAGTTTGGGCGAAGCAAGGCAAAGAGGTGTTAGGTTGGGCGAGTTTTGCGCTGGCTATTGGTTTGGGGGTGCTTGCTAAAGGGCCGGTGATTTTAGTGCATTTAATGCCTATCGCTTTATTGCTGCCCGTGTGGCGACAAAAAAATAGCGCAGTCAATTATTATCGTTGGTATGGTTTTATCTTCTTGGCTTTGCTAGTCGGTGCTCTAATTGCTTTAGCTTGGGCAATACCTGCAGCAGTGCAGGGTGGCGAGGCTTATGCGAAGGCTATTTTGTGGAGCCAAACAGCCGATAGAACAATGACTACGCGTATTCATGCTCGACCTTTTTGGTGGTACTTGCCGTTTATCCCGTTGTTTTTGTTCCCTTGGGTAGCTTGGCCGCGCTTTTGGCAGTCATTACGGCCTTTGCCTTGGAAAAATGATCAAGGTGTGTGCTTATCGCTGCTTTGGCTGGCTAGTGGCGTGCTGATTTTTTCTTTAATTCAAAGTAAACAGGTGCATTATTTAGTGCCTTTATTGCCCGCTTTTGGTTTATTAATGACGCGCTTGTTAGTGAGTAATGAAAGGCCGCGAAAATTATTTTCTGAATTAGTCTTGCCTTTGTGTTTTTGTGCAATAGGGGTATTTTTAATGCTCATGCCGTCGATGGCACTTTTTGCTAAATTGGCTTGGGTGCAGGGTATGGATTATGTTTGGGGCGGGAGTGTTTTATTGATTGGCTTGGTTTTATTAGGATTGACAGGGTGGCAACGTCAATTATCGGTATTTGCGGTAAGCGCATCGGTGGTGTTAGCTATTTTTATCGGCTTTATCTGCTTTTTTAAATATACCGGGCTTGCTTATGATTTACAGCCCGCAGCGGACCAAGTAAAGTCCTTTCAGGAACACGCGATTCCTGTTGCTTATCTGCATAATTATCAAGGGCAGTTTCATTTTCTGGGGCGTCTAACTCAGCCAATAGAGGTTGTGCCTAATACCCAAGTCTTAACTTGGGCTGAGGCACATCCTAATGGTTATCTGATTTCAGTAGAGTCTGAACCAGATAGTAGTGCACATTATATGCAGAGGCAGCGCGAACGTTGGTTAATTTTTAGGTCAGCTGAACAGTTGTTAGCTCAGCACTCAGTAAAGTAGCGCATGCTTATGGCGAATGCGTGCTGTAGTGATTGGTAACGTAGTGAATATACAAACAAAGCCCTCCCTTGCTGGG
>JACUUF010000190.1 GCA_014859465.1 Methyloprofundus sp. | reverse complement strand
GAGTCAACCACAACGGTTCAATTCAAATGGCGAAGCAATTAATTGATGTCGCGGTCGAGGCTGGGGCCGATGCGGTCAAGTTTCAGACCTTTATCACCGAAGAGCTGGTGACCGAAACCGCGGAACAAGCCGCGTATCAAACCGCCAATACCGGGGTGAAAGAGAGCCAGTTTGCGATGCTTAAGCGTTTGGAATTGTCGAAAGCCGACCATCTTGAATTACTTGATTATTGTCGCCAGCGCGAAATTGAATTTATGTCCACCGCGTTTGATTTACCCAGTGTCGGCTTTTTGCATCGGTTGAGCGTGCAACGCTGGAAAATCCCCTCGGGTGAACTTTTGTCGATTCCCTATTTGCGGAAAATCGCCGCCTATAACCAACCGACCATTTTATCCACCGGCATGGGCAAACTCGATGAAGTGCGTTTGGCGGTCGATACCCTATTAAAAGCAGGCCTGGCGCTTGACAACTTAACTGTGTTGCACGCCAATACCGCCTACCCAACGCCTTACCAAGACGTGAATTTACGCGCGATGCAAACCCTCGCGAATGAGCTAGGTGTCGCCGTCGGTTTGTCGGATCATTCTTTAGGTATTGAAGTGCCGATTGCGGCGGTGGCGCTCGGGGCACAAGTGATTGAAAAACACTTTACCCTCGATAATAATCTGCCCGGGCCGGATCACAAAGCCAGCTTGGAGCCGGCTGAACTTAAATCCATGGTGCAGGCGATTCGTCATATTGAACAAGCGCTCGGCAGTGGCGATAAACAACCGTCGGCATCAGAATACGGCAATCTGGCGGTAGTGCGTAAACGTATTGTCGCCGCTGTGGATATTCGCGCCGGCACGGTTTTGAACGAAGAAAACTTGACCATCAAACGTGCGGATAGTGGTTTGGAGGCCAAGCATTGGGATAGTGTCATCGGACTTAAAACCAAGCAGGATTTATTGCGAAACCAAAGCTTGCAGGAAGGGGATTATGCCTAAAGCCTATCGCATTGCTTTGGTCACCAGCGGACGCGCCGATTACGGTTTGCTTAAGCCTCTGTGGCTGGCGCTTAAAGCCGATGAACACTTTGAGCCGACGATGATTGCCACCGGCGCACACTTGGTTAAAGAACAGGGTGATACGCTAGCCGTGTTGCAATCCGAAGGCATTGAGCCTTTGCGGCAAATTGATATGCAGTTTGAAGGTGACCAACCGGCCGAATTGGGCGCGGCGTGCGGACGCGGTTTGCAAGGCTTTTCTGATTTGTTTCAGCGCGAAGCGTTTGATTTACTGGTGATTCTGGGCGATCGATTTGAAATGCTGTCGGTGGCGATGGCGGCGATGTTAAACCGTTTACCGATCGCGCATCTTCACGGCGGTGAGGCCACTTTTGGCTTGATTGACGATGCCGTGCGTCACAGTTTAACTAAAATGGCGGCGCTGCATTTTGTGTCGCACCCCGACTATGCGCGTCGTGTGATGCAAATGGGCGAACAGCCCGAGCGTGTGTTTAGCGTCGGCGCGATTGGCTTGGATAATATTCAGCAGATCACCTTGCTTTCTAAAAAAGAATTGGCCGAGCGCACGGCTTTGGATTGGGCAAAACCGACCATTTTGCTGACCTATCATCCGGTGACGCTGAACGACCCGACTTCGGGTTATCAAGAAATGACCAGTGTTTTGAACGCGGTCAAACAAAGTGGTTTGCAAACGCTGATTACCATGCCGAATATTGACGCCGGTGGCGGTCAAGTTTATCAGGCGATTTTAGACATCCAACAACAAGCACCGCAGCAATTTCATCTGGTGAAGTCGCTCGGTCAGCAAGGCTATCTCAGTGCTATGCAACACTGTGCTTTGGTGTTGGGCAATTCTTCCAGTGGCATTATCGAAGCGGCTTCGTTTAAAAAACCGGTGGTCAATATCGGCGAACGCCAGCGAGGGCGGGTCACCGCCCACAATGTCTTGCATGTCGAATGCGAGCAACAGGCGATTTTGCAGGCGATAGAAACGGCGAGTTCGGCTTCATTTCAGCAAAGTTTGGCCGACTTACGCAATCCTTATGGCGAGGGGCAGACGGCGCAAAAAATCGTTCAGCATTTAAAGTCTTTGCCGCTTAACGACCAGGCCTGGTTGTTAAAAAAAGGCTTTTATGACTGGCCAAAACAAGAGGGCGGGTTATGAAAGTCTTGGTGATCGGTGCCGTCGATTTCAGCTTGCATTGTTTGCAAACCCTGCATCAAGCCGGCGCGGACATTGTCGGGGTGGTGACGACTTCCGAGCCGCAGCGTTATTCCGACTATGCCGATTTGCAACCCTTGTCTAATCACCAGGCCTGGTGCTTTACCAGGGTAAAAGACATTAACGCCGAAGAGACCTTAGACTGGATTAAACAGCGCCAGCCGGATGTGATTTTTTGTGTTGGCTGGTCGCAATTGATTAAACGCCCGTTGTTGGATGTAGCCCCCTACGGCGTGATTGGCGCGCATCCGAGTTTATTGCCTTATAATCGAGGGCGTCATCCGCTGATTTGGGCACTGGCACTGGGTTTAAAACAAACCGGTTTGAGTTTTTTTCAGATGGATGAGGGTGCCGATAGTGGCGATATTTTGGCGCAAGCACCGATTGAGATCGAATCTGAAGACGATGCACAATCCTTGTATGCCAAGGTAAAAGCCTCGGCTGTGCCGCTCTTGAATGAGTTGGTACAACAATTAAAAACCGGCACGCTACAAGGCAAACCGCAAGATGTAATGCAAGGCAATCATTGGCGCAAACGCTCGAAAAAAGACGGCCAAATCGACTGGCGTATGTCGAGCGAAGCGATTGTCAATTTGGTACGCGCCTTGACCCAACCTTATCCAGGCGCGACCACCGTGTATCAAGGTCAAGAAGTCTTGATTTGGCAAGCGCAGGCGCTCGATTGGCCGAAAGGTTCGGTCATGGGAGAAGAGCCGGGCAAAATCCTGGCATTTGACCAAGGGCAACCGATTATTAAAAGTTACGATGGCGCGGTAAAGCTGGTTGAGTTCGAGCCGAAACTGAATTTTATTCCTCAAACGTATATGGACTGATTTATGGCACAGGTATTGGTTTTCGCTCCGCATCCCGATGATGAAACGCTTGGCTGTGGCGCGACATTGCTCAAGCATCGCGCGCAAGGCGACCAAGTCAGTTGGGTGATTGTCACCCGCATGACCGAGCAAATGGGTTTTAACGCCGAACGTCAGGCGCAACGCCAGCAAGAAATCCAACAGGTTGCTGCCGACTATGGTTTTGCGCAAGTGTTTGAACTCGGTTTTCCGGTGGCACAACTCGATCAAGTCGGTTTGATCGAGCTGGTGGCGGCTTGTGCCAAAGTCATCACTGATACCCAAGCCGAAGTGTTGTATTTGCCCTATCGCGGTGATGCGCATTCCGATCATGCGTTTGTATTTGATGCAGTGGCGGCTTGCACCAAAAATTTTCGCTATCCAAGCGTAAAATCGGTGCGTGTGTATGAAACCCTGTCGGAAACCGGCTATGGGTTAAACCCGCAGGATACGGGCTTTAAACCCAACCTGTGGGTTGAGGTCAATGACTATCTGGAACACAAAATCGCGATTATGCGGCGCTTTGAATCCGAGCTGGCGGCACATCCGTTTCCTCGATCCGAACAATCGATTCGCGCCTTGGCGACTTTACGCGGTGCGCAAATCAATCAAACAGTCGCCGAAGCCTTTATGAACTTAAAACAGGTGATTTGATGGGGAGTCTAATTGCACTTATTCCGGCACGTGCTTACTCGAAGCGATTTCCTGGGAAAAATAAAGTCATACTGGGGGGGAAACCCTTGTTTCAGTGGACTCTGGAGGCGGCTGTAAATAGCCAAGTGTTTGATAAGGTGGTGTTATCATCGGATTCGCAGGACATTTTGAACTCTGCGAAAAATTTGCCTTACGATTCGGTCGTCACTGATTATCGTCCTGCGCATTTAGCTAGTGATCAGGCGACTGCAGCTGAGGTGTTGATGGATTATTTGGAGCGAGAACATCAACAGGGTATTGCTTACGATTTATGCTCGGTATTGTTACCGACCAGTCCTTTTCGAACGGCCAATGATATCGTTGAGGCCTTGGCCTTGTTAAAGCCCAAGGTGGACTCGGTAGTTTCAATGCAGCGTTCCCATCAGTTACCGCAGTTTTTATATCGTCGGACAGAGCAAGGTATGGCGTTGCTCAATTTGGAGGATAGCTTGGAACGTGTTCAGATGACGCGTTCACAAGATAATCCAGATTATTTCTATCCAAATGGCGCAATTTATATTGCGAGGACGTCAAGTTTTTTAAAGAATCGAACTTTTTATGGTCAAAACCTTGCTATTTATGAGATGCCGACTGAAAGATCTATTGATATAGATTATCCCGTAGATTTAGCATTTGCCGAATTTTTGTTGGCTCGTTCAGAGGCGTTGCAATGAATAATAAACACTTCTTGTTTGGAGATATTTCTATAGGTGAGGGTTTGAAGCCTTTATTTTTACCCGATATTGGTACTTTTTTTAACCAGGATATCGAGCAAGCTGAGCAGATGATCCGCGTTTTAGCTGAATCGGGTGTGAAGGTTGTTAAGGGTGAGATATTGCATACGGCCAGCATTGCGTTAGATATTGATTATGACGATGAATATTTAACTGAAGGTCAGCAAGTTGTCCAGGAAAATTACCACCAACTTATTGAGCGTAAGGTCGTAAGTCTGAACGATTACACTAGGTTGATCAATTTGTGCCACCAACTAGGTATGAAGGTTGTAGTATCTGTTTATGATTTCGAAGGGGTCGAGTTTGCTTTACAGCAAGGATGCGTGGCGTTAAAGATTGCTTCATCCAATATTACGCACCAGCCTTTAATTAGTTGTGTCGCTAAAACCGGCTTGCCCATGATTATGGATACTGGGCGTTCTAGTTTAGCTGAAATCAGCCGTGCAGTGTTGTGGGCAAAGCAAGCCGGTGCAGAAAAACTGATTGTTCAGCATAGCCCTAAAGCACCCCCAGTTGCAGTAAATGAGCACAATTTACGTTTTATGCAGACGCTTAAGAAAACGTTTGGTGTGCAAGTGGGGTTGTCTGATCACCATGCCGGTAATGAAATGCTTTTGGCTGCGACGGCCTTAGGTGCAGTGGTACTTGAAAAGGGGGTCTATATGGATGGAGGGGTTTTAGATCAAGGCGTTTACCACTCTATGCCCGTATCAGAAGTTGCTCAGGTATCCAAACAAATTGGTTTGGTATTTCAGGCATTAGGCACAGGTGAAGCAACTTTGAAAGTAGTACCTCATAGAGCGAGAATGGGGTTGGTTGCAAAAAAGAATTTGGGTATCGGGGAAGGTTTGAGTTTAGAAAATGTTAGCTTTGCATTTCCTGTGTTAGGAATTGGTGCTGAACACTGGGAGCAGGTAGAATCTTGTAAATTAGCTTCACCAATAAAAAAGGGTGACGTTATTCATTGGGAAGACATACAGCATCGTGAATTTTAAGCCTCCTGCATTTATTCAACATGCCCCCGAAGAAATCATTTATGAGTCGGTGCCTTATAACGATTTATATGATGTTTTGGGGGTAAGTGAAAAGGGGATGAAGCTTGAAAGAATGCAAAATACTGCATATGTGTTTCCATTAGGTTTTTATAGGGTTGTTTGCCAGACAGCTGGAACAACTGAATTTATAAAGGTTTTACCTTTAGGTTTTCAGTTTTATGAAGAGTTCGGGTTAAAAATCGAAAACGAAATGCACCGAGACCAGATTCCTTCGAGGACACTGGTATTAGATTCAATTAAATATTCCGGTGAAACTTTTTGCGTAATACGAGGCAGGTATATAGAATTTGAAAAATTTTCTCCGTCTCGACACTCATTATATGACCTTGGGTATTACCTTAATTGTGTCCATCAATTTCTAGAAAATAAATCACATGAAGATGTGAAAGCTAATTGGATAAAGCGTAAATCTTCTTTTGATAAGGTACTTTCCTGTTTATTAAATATGAGTTTAAACCATCCAATAAGTGGATTGGTTCTTACATCACGGCATATCGACATAATAACTAACTATTATCATTTGCTAGAATTTGATTTGGATTCGGCTCAAATAATTCATGGTGATTTAAACCTTGGTAATGTTTTGTGGACTCGCCAATCACCTATGGTGATTGACTTTGAAAACGCATCTTATAGTTATATGCCTAGGAGTTATGACTTGGGTATGTTAGCTCAACGTCTATTAATCGATATTCTTGACATAGATAAACGCTTAGAGTCACAGTCTCAATTATTACTAGGATATGGATATGACGCTAATGAGTCATTGACTTCTGGCATGATAGGAATGTCAGTTAGGTCGTTAATGATTTTGTTGGAACGTTCATTGCTTAAGGGCTTTAAAGTTCCTCAGTATGAGTGGGATAAATTCATAAAGCTTATTGATGATGCGATTAAGCTTGATGCCTATATGAAAGGGTAATA
>JACUUF010000189.1 GCA_014859465.1 Methyloprofundus sp. | reverse complement strand
CTTCTAAGCTGCCTGTGCGGCAGTGAACTGAATTTTAAACAATAAAAAAACAGTTACAACAATAACTTAAGAAAATTTTGATGTAAAAACCAATAAATTCTCAAGATGATGTAACTGCTTGAATTCTTTATAAAAAATTTAAGGAGAAAAAACTTTGGTTAAAACCAAGGTATCGTTGCTGATTTACTTAAACCAAAAACATCGAACTCACCTAATGCTGGCTTCATTTGAAGATCGCCTAACACAATATAACGGCGATGCTTTTGTCCATTTGATACACTTTCTAACTCTAGGTAGCCTTCAGATAGACCCTGAGAATACATTTTAACTCTGTATGCTTTAGCCGCATCTTGAGTAATTGAACCTCGTTTGAGTAGTCGGTTGAGTTTAGCATTCGTCATGTTTTGCTGCTTTCGCGAAACTGTCCTAAATTGGGCATTGTTAGGCACTTCTTGTATATCAGACACTTGGCAGTAACCTGATAATCCACCTAGCCAATCTCCTTCTTTAAACAAGCCCAACCTTTCTTCTCTGCCATGAATCCTCAGCTTACTACCCAATAAAACCTTATAGTTTGGAAAGCTAACACCTACATCATTTGCCTGAATATCAAAGAGGACTTTGTGAAACTTAGTATAAACTTTATTTAAAAGCACATTTACTCGGAACTCGGCATCCGGTTTAAGCTCTATATCAATGTAATAATTCATAGACTAACTCCTGATTTAAGTTCGGATACTGGTAACATACGCTAAACCTTTTTTTCCAAGGTAAAAACTTGAAACACCGGCATTTTCAATCATATTTTTAAGCTCTATGGCTTTTTCCCTTGAAATATCCAGGTTGATAAACAGCTTGCCCCGAGCCTTTTTTAACATCGATATTTTTTCGCCTTCTCCCTTTATGCGCTCTTTCATAATGTAAGGATTACCCCAAACTTTTTTCTTAATTCCCGTTGTTGTAAATTTTGCTAAGAAATCTTTTTTAGTAAAACCATTGAACGAAACTCCAGAAATAGAACCGCTATTAGTTGTAGCTGAATCTAAGTTAAACCCTTGTGACCTCAAACGCTCAATTTGAAGATAAAGCGAAGCGCAATACATGGCTATCCATTTAATTTGACCTTTTGGATTCAAAGGTTCCGATTTATCAAAATGGCTATCTAAAAACTTTGCGGCTTCTTCAGCTTTTCCTTCTGGATCAGAAGCTTTAATTTTTTGAATTTCTTCCAATCTTTCAATGATCGAAAAAGGCGTTAATTCGATACCTGCCTTAACCTCTGAGTTATTCAGAATATAATCAACTAACTCATCGGAGCTAAGCGCAAGAACTCCCCAGAGCAAGCCACTGTAATCTGAAGTTAAACGAGGGTCATTTAACTTTATTGATCCAGTAAAAGAGTTTTGATCATCACTACCCGACATATTTCTTAAATAAACCAACTCATCCCATGATTCAGCTTGATCCTCCCAAGAAAGGGTTGAAACCATCTCGTTAAAAAAGAAGCTGTCAGTTTTCTTTGCTTGATAGAGTTTCCTTTGATCACCAATTAATCGGCTTAGAAGACCTAGCACGGTATCCTGGGTTACTTCTCTGATAAGATAGTTTTTGCTATTGCCTAGAGCTTGCCCTGAGGCAATGTACTTACGCCCATCTTTTGGAAGCGGATCATTATTACTCCCATCTAAAAAAGAATTTCGCCATGAGGACTCATATTCAATGACAATTTCCATATCACCACCTCTTTATTTGGCGTAAAAGTAAACGGCGAAATCATCTTCTTGTGTTGATGAGCATTCACTTGGATCACGTTTAATGCGCATCATTTTATGGCTATTGTTGTAATCAGCTTCTATGGAGTCAACGTATACATAAGATTTAGCTTGACGTATAACCAAGTTTTCTAATTTAGAAATCATATGATCAATCAGTGCTTTTTGAGCATCGTTATTCAAAAGAATACCCTGCTCGCCTTCTTCGAAAATCGTTCCTCTTCGGACATAATTTGTATGGAAAGTTGCTTTGACACCTTTATTTCCGCTCAAATGTTGAAGATAACTTTGAACTTCTAGCGCTACTGTTTCTCCCTGACCATCGCTAATGTCCATTGAACTGCGATCAAATTTGCGATCTAGCGAAATAAATTGAAGCTGTTCGATACTAATTGAGCCGTAAGAAATGTACTCCGTATCACCAAAGGTTGTCTTTGAAAAAAAGGAGGAACTATCTCGCTCACCGGCTTGTCCAAATTGCTCAAAGTTACCATTACCCAGTTGATCGACAAAGTCTTCAAGTAATAGTGGACTTGTTCGCTTTGATTGACTTGAAGGTACAACATAGCCACGAAGCAGGCCTGTTTCTGAAGCTAAAACTTTGGCTAGGTTTTTGTTTGACGCGTAATGTAAATCAAACGCCTGTTCACGGAACAAATGATGACGAATACAGTTTTGGCTGATGTAAAGAGGTGTTTTAGAAAAATCAATATCTTGGGGTTCTTTGCGATACTTGTATCCAGTATCTTTAACCTTGCCAGATAAATTTGTATAACCACGAAGTTTGGGCATTGTATGGTTATCAACCGTTTTACCATCATCACCTGCTAAGTTTGTCGGGCCATTCCAGTTCACAACACCATGACCTTTGGCAATGATTTTGAAGTCAACGCTTTTAATTCCGGTAATTTTTTCCATAATTATTCATCCTCTGAATCGTTAAGTTTATGAATGGCAATGGCGCCAATCGGTTGTTTAATCCCTTGAGCATAATAAATTGCACTTGGGTGGGGGTTATCGTGACAGAGTGCTAAGTCTGCCGCGGTGTAGCTCAAATAAACTGGGGTTTCGGCACTTGTAGCTTCATTTTTAAGTAGATATGACTTATGACGCTTTGTATATTTTTCACCTTTACTCTTCATGATCTTGTGATGTTTTTGATGCATATAGTGAATCAAATTATCATCCCCCCCTTCATCGTAACCTTGGATTTCATCAACAGTCATGGTGAATTGATTATCGGGTTTTACAAAGTCACAAGCATACTCATTGGTTATGTCATAACCACCTGCTTCATCAAATTGCACAACAGCCATTTGCACAAAACGGCTATCTCCACGTAGTGATGACGCTTTAATCATTGGCGTGTCTGGCTTTATTGATTTCAATTTTATGGCGATGGGGTCAACTAGTTTTTTCGTTAGCAGGCCTGCACTTTTTTGCAAAAGTTTAAGTTGTTCATCAATCAACTTTTCTTTACGTTGTTGATAAAAGTCTTGGTACTGTTTATAAAGCCAGCTCAGCTTGACTGTTTTACGATTTTCTAATTTATCATCAAGCCATAAGAACCATTGATAGCTGGCCTGAAATTCAAATTGCTTATTAAGAAAGCGAGCAAGATTGCAAGATTGCTTTCCCGTTTCCTTAACCGTTTTGGGCAAGTAGGTGATGTATCGATTACAACTTGCATTTTGCCCAAATCGGTCAAGTCTGCCTAAGCGCTGCAACCAGTTTTCTGGGCTAGTGAGCTCGGTATGCATTTCGTCACAAGAAATATTCAGTGAGGCTTGAACTATCGGGCCAGAACGTAAAATATCGAACTCTCGTGTGCCATTGCGCTTAAAGGCTTGATAGACCTGTTCAAAAATTAAGCGTTTGTCATTTTTCTTATAACGACCATGGAACAAAATGGCATTTTCATTAATTTGATGTCGAATAAATCCCAGTTGCGCAGCTTTTGCAGTGTTTGAAATTACAAATGTATTAGGCTTATATGTTTGGCTAACCAAAGGTGACTCTTCATTTGTTTCATCATAGCCCTGGAACCCAATTTCGTAATCAGACTGATTAAACGTTTCAACTGAAATAATGTCATCTTTGTGAACACCAAGCACCCCAGTTAGAAATAAAGGATTAATGGTCGCTGAAACCAATAAAATATTGGCTTGTTCTTCACGCAATTTTTTAGCTTTAAACAACTCAGAAAACAACAAATTTAATCCTGTAATCTTTATCAACTCGTGGAACTCATCAAAAACAACATGCGCATTCAAAAATTCAACTAGCCCTGTAATATTCCGATGTGAAGTAATGGTGTTGGCAATTTGGTCGATAGTGGTAATAACAATGTCTCCACTAAATTTCTCTACTTCAAGCGTATCCTTTTCCTTATGGTTTTGCTTAGTTTTTTTATATTCCCCGGTTAGAAGTTCAATTTTAGTTTCTGGCAAATAAGCATCTGAAGTGAGCTCATCGTAAATACCCAAACAAACTTGAACACGCGGACAAACCCAAATAAGTTTTTTAACGTTCTTTTTTGCCGCCCACTCAAGTGCTATTTTAGTTTTTCCGCAACCTGCGGGGCCTTCCAGAACAGCCTCACACTGTGTTCTGGATAATTTTTCAGCCGCTTCAGTTTGCTGGGCGTTTCGGGTTGCATCTCCAGCTTGTTTAAAGCGTTGCATACAGGCTTCTATCTCATCTTTTAAATTAGATCCTGACTGATCTAGCAATGTGTTCACTTCATCTTCAAGAGATTGCTTCTCCGTCAATTCTTGCAGTTTTTCACTGGAAAAACTTGAGACTAAACGATCCGCTGAAATCACCGCCGCACGTACAATATCCTTCTTAGCATTCGCAATGATATCTTTATCAAAGTGGTTAATATTGGAGTGTTTATCGTTGTAGGTTTTGTAATTTGGTAACACTTTCTGTAAATCAGACTCCAACGCTTCAAAGTCATCTAGACTAGAATCATTATTCGGAAAAAGCATATCAAAGCGCATATACAAATTAGCAATCATCACGTTAGCTCTTTTAATCAATTCTTGAAAAGCTAAGTCGGCCGTTAAACCACATCGCAGCATGGATAAAATTTCTGATTGATTATTAAAGTCATTTTTTCGAATAGGTTTAGCGTGATGCCAGTAAATCACATGCTCAATGAACGAGCGAATTGGTTTGTCTTGATCGCCATTAAGTGCGTTGAATAAAATAAGTGAAATCTCATTGTGACGAGGGTGCTTTTCAAAGCTGAATTTACCCTTTTCGATATGAACGCCATCTTCTGCTACGTAATCATCATTTAATTTTTTGTTTAGTTCTTTTTTAAGCCAATCCTGAAAGATAGGATCAAGCTTACCTATGTCATGCCATAAACCCGCAATTAAGGCCGCTTTATCAAGATTTTCTATGTCTGGGTAAAGCTTTTGAACCAGGCGCTGAGCTACCCAACCCACAGCATAAAGATGATCTTTTAGAGATTGTCCTTGTGTGTTTGCATAGTAAACAGGTGTTGATTCATCATATTTCACAAGAATATCCTTTGTTGTATAGTTCACTGGAACAAGACCTTGTTCATTAAATTTTTGCTTACTGCCAATAATCCAAACTAAATCAGTTCGGCTGCGACTTCTTAGCCAATGACAGCTCACCGCTGTATTTTTGCTAGCTGTTTTACGCAAAAGTTTTTTTACCGCATCTAGACCGTCTTGCGTAATAATTGTCTGCCAGGAATTATCACCAATGCGGTTGGCAAAACTGTCCAAAACACGACGAGTCTTATGCAATGCTTTTTTTTCGCATTGTGAAACAAACATAACCATCATATTTTATTTGCCTCTAACGCTGCGTCCTTAACCGTATTAAACATAAAGTCGAGCGCTTTGTAATGGGCAAATTTTAATAAACACTGTTGTCGAAAAGCTTGCTCTGAGCTTTTCTCTTTTGCTGAAATAAATGCCCACGGTAATATGATGGCATCTTTGATAAGGTCGGCCACGTCGAACACCAAAGCTCCCCGCCTGGTTTTACCATGCATAACTGCGAAACCGAAAGGAATGCCAAGAACCCATAGCGTTGTTGCTCCTAATCCATAAGCTAAATAATTCCCGTGATTTAAAAACGCATTGGCTTGATCGCCATCATATTGACGAGTAAAACCTAATAAACCCGTTTTTTTCGCAGAATATTTATAGAGTAACTTTGTAAAACGGGCTTCTGCTTGTAACAATTGGCTGATGGTGTTAGCTTGCTCAATAGATACTTTGAACGCTGATAAATTCTTGGTTAAATCACCAACATCAAAACCTTCAGCTATCAACTCCTTATCAGTGCTCCAAACCTTTTCGAAATAAGTAACTCGTTCAAATTGAAACTCTTTTGCCACTTTTAGCCTAGATTCGTCGTCAAACCAGAACTTCATCCAACCTTGAAGGTATTCAGTTGGGCGATATTCGCTTTGTGGACTTAACCATTCCACTTCCGTACCGGCTAAAAGTGGTGTTGAACCCCCTCCCGAAAAACCAACCATGACGCCTGCAGAAGCAAGCATTCTTACTGCTGGTTGAGTAATTGATGTACCTGTTCCTAAAAGTAAGGCCGTTGTATTTGAAATTGGAATATTCCAAAACCTCTGATCTTTATCACCCTCAACTAAATATAAAACCCGCCCATCTTTTTGCATTACGCGGCATTTTTCTAGATAGTAAATATTTGC
>JACUUF010000188.1 GCA_014859465.1 Methyloprofundus sp. | reverse complement strand
GGACAATGACTATCTGCTCAAACTACTGGGCATCAATTAAGCCCGATTGCCCTGTGATCCTGTGCGCTCACGGCGAGTAGAGTTCAAGGTAGTCACGCGCAAATCATTTTAACTTGAATAAAAACTTTCTTTTTGGATTAAAAATGAACAAGGTGATTTACACACATGAAGAGCTATCAAAATTAAACGACTCAGAGATATTTGAGCTGCTTTTAGAAGCATGGGAAATTAATGGGGAAGAAATTGAAATCTGGGGTGAGCTCCCAAGATTAAATAACTCAACTTTTGGTTTTCTTACAAACCCTTATCTAATAAAAAGTGGGATGAGACTTTACTATCCACTGGAAACAGTAAAATCAGAGGTTTGTCGCTTTTTCGTTTCACCTAAAATCGCATCAGCTTATGGAAGCAAAAATCACTCAACATTTATACGCTGCACACTTGAATTCTCTCCAATTTCTGAACGAAAAAAACACAACAACCCTTTCCTTCTTTGTGTTTCAGATGCTCATTGTGAAAATCTTGAACTACTACCAAAAAACATACCACAAGAAATAATAAGCGATAATGAAAAAAATAGCTTTATCTCTAAATCAATTTATGATTTTTATTACTTTAAAGCCATTAAGGAAGCAGAAGATGAGATTTTGAAAAAGAAGAAAGCTCTTGAGGAGGAGTGCGGCCAAATAAGTAGAAAAACCAAAAAAGAAATTGCAGATGCCAAAGAAGCGCTTGCGGAAGAAGAAAAAAAACTTGATCAGGCCAAGCAGATTTCTATAAATCTTAAAAAAAATAAAGACCAGTTAGAAATTAAAATTAAAAAACTAGAGTTAGAAAAGCTAGATCAACAAGAAAAAATTCAGCAACTTATTGAAGAATATGAAAAAATTGAGTACGAAATGAACAAAAAAATTGAGCGATTAAGAAAGTTTATCAGCGAAAAGAAAAACTTTTTGCAAAGTTTTGAATTTATTGATGAAGAAGATTTTCAGCATTTTTTATTAGAGCCTTCGTCTGAAATTAATCCAATCAATGGAGTCTGCTTCCATGAAACTCTACAAGGAAACTATAAGGAAAGTATTTCTTATATTCAAGCTTACCTAGTTGAACAGGACATCCTTTATCCAAGACACATAATTGAAAACTATCTTACATTGCTACGAACAAGAGATCTTATTATTCTTGCTGGTGACTCAGGCTCTGGCAAAACCAATCTCGTAAAATCTTTTGCTCAGGCAGTGGGTGGTAAATCTATCATCATCCCAGTTAAGCCCAACTGGACAAGCTCCGAAGATCTACTCGGCTACTATAATCCATTAGAAAAAAAGTACTTATCTACACCTTTTCTTGATGCACTGATAGAGGCAAAAGAAAACCCAGATATACCTTATTTTATTTGTCTGGATGAAATGAATTTAGCAAGAGTTGAATACTACTTTGCTGATTTTCTTTCATTGTTAGAGTCTCGTGATGAGGCACCAGAAATTAAACTTTATTCAGACGATGAAGCTTCACACGTGCTTTCTGAACTTAAAGCAGTGGTTAAGGTGATAGAAGCAGCACAAGAAAAACACCAAAAAAATGGCATTATAGATTTTATTGAGCTACTTAAAGATGAAGAAGTTAACCGCTATCTACGCCAGTCATTTGGTTTTGGAGAAAAGACATCCCTAGTTAAGTATCATAGCGAAATTCGACATATGCTTTCCGCAGTAATGCGGATGCCTGCATCCATAACAATGCCTGATAACGTTCATATTATTGGCGCAATCAACATTGATGAAACAACACACTATCTTTCACCCAAAATTCTTGATCGCGCTCACATTATGCGATTTGAGTCACCTTTACTTTCAGATTGGGATAAAATATTAGAAGAGGTTGAACAATATGGATTTGATGATCTTAGTCAGCCACTGATCATGAAATGTGAAGATTTGGGCATAAGAAAGAATTATCCTAGATATGATCGAGAGAATGAATTTTGCATAATTTTCACCGAATTAAATAAACTGTTTTTTAATAAGATTGGCATTGAATTTGGTATGCGCACCATTCGTCAAGGGTTAAATTATTTAGCTCTTTTTGAAGAGGTTAATGACAACAAAGAGATAGCAGTTAATAATTTTTTATTGCATAAAGTATTACCTAAGTTCACCTTTGATGGAAGCAAGAAGGTAGATCAGCAAGAAAAACTAGATCTTATTGAAAAGGTTCTAATTGAACGACTAAAAACACACTTGCCAAGCTATGGGATATATAGCCCTGTTTTCTCTGCTATTGATGTGTTGCAAAAAGTCATTATTAATGCCAAACAAAACGACAACATTGTTAACTACTGGTCATAAATATGGATGAGTTTTTCTCAATAAAATATTTAGAAATAGATTGGTATGATAGGATAACAATAACAAAAATTACTGAATCTTTAAATGAGCTTTGTGTTGATTACAATTCTATTGACAAGGTTTATGAAGCTGAAACAACCATTTACCCCAAAGCTGAAGGAGTAAAAAATGGGCATTTGGCTTTAAGGCTGCTTGATGATAGAGCAATCACTCCTTGCATCAAGAATGCTTCAGGCAAACTCATACCCTTAAAAAAAATAAAAGATATTGATAATAATAAATATTGGTGGATATTAGCAGATCATTGGGATGAAAATAAAAAGCAGTGGAAGGGTTTAGCACCAAACATTGCAGGAACTTTAACACTCGTTCTAGGTGAGCATCTTTGCAAAATTTCAATCGGCAGCATGGACTTTACCCGAGAAAATCTAGAATCTTATCTAAGATCATTTAAAAACGACCTTTGGGAACTTATCCTAGATGAAAGCAGCCATGTTACCGCTGAGTTAAAAAACTCAACACATTTTGGAGTGAATGAAAATATTATTAATTGCATTAAAAACTTAGCGATTAGTGCTGAAAAAATCATTAAATCACCCAAGGTTGAGCTGCGGGAAACACAACTAATTAAGCCTAGAAAGCAAGTCAAACCAGTCAATCGTACCTTTATGGAATTAGCAACAAGAGAAAGCCAAAGATTTCTAACCAGTCGAGCCACTACGCCATCTTTCAATGTTCCTGAAAATCAGTATTTTCTTTTTGTCTTGGAACGCTGCTTTAAAATTATAAATCAAATTTCTATTATTGCTAAAAGCAAAGCAAGGCGTTACAGAGATACTGTAAAAAAGCTCACTTATCAGCATGACAGCTTAAAGCCCTTCATCAAGATAAATGAAAAATTAGCGTATGAAGAACTTACACAGATAGAAAAGAGGGCTCATATTGATTACTGGAAAAGCGAATTTAACAGAAAAGTAAAAGAAAGCGGTTTTGTTTTTTCAGAACACTCTTTTAGTGCAAATTACAGCTTCAAAATAACAGGGGTAACAAATAAATTAGATTTTTTTGTTGAGGTAAAAAATCCTGATACTCAGGTTTTTGAAAAACCTTATGAAAAAACCGGGATTCTATCATTGAAAAATAATTTTTACTTTTTGCATGATGTTTTAATTCCAACAATGATCGTAACTTTAAACTGTAATATTTCAGGGAGAAACCTTAAGAATGCTTTTATATTTGACTTGAACTCTATTTTTTCTATCAATCTTGACTCTCATCCAGCTGTTGACAGGGCAAAGAAGGCTTATATAAGAGAGAAAGAGATTATTGAGACTGCTAAAAGAAATGACTGGACTAAAGTTTTATCAAATAAAGAGCTCGAAGAGCAAGAAAAAGAGAGAATTGCTTTGACAAGAAGAAGGTGTTTTTATGAAAAAAAGATAGAGGATTCGGAGTATGTTTTTAAAAAAACAGCGCCTAGGAAAAAGCAGATTTACAAGACAATAAAAGACCTTCGCGCACTGGGTGTAAAGCCCTCATCCAACTTCCCTAACTCCATGACTTTTGTGCAAAACCCCAACTATCAAAGCATCCATAATAGCTATAAGTTGTTGCGTGAAACCACTAATCTTGCTGATGAAGAATTACTTTTAAGCCTTGAAGAGATTGAGGAAATTGGGCTAATCAACATGCCGATTTTATATGAGCGCTGGGTATTATTGCAAATTATCAAAGTGCTTATAGAATCTTATAGGTTTCGCCCTTGGAATGACTGGAAAAATCATCTTATTGATGCAATCAATAAAAATAAAAAAAATATTAAGATAACGCTTACAAATATTAGCGCTCGTAGGAGGATCGATCTCACATATGAGTATGTTTTAGAAAATGGGAAGCGTCCAGATTTTGTTATTGACTCGCGCTTCAAATATCCAGACCCAAGCTTTGATAATATGGAAAAAAAGCGATTCGTTATGGATGCCAAGTTTTATGACCAAGAAACATTTAATCGTTGCGGCGGCATGATGGGAGTGATTAACAACCTCTATGACAACAAAAACTATTCCGAAAATAACAAAAACCCAGTATTTGTTATTCATCCTTGTGCTAGTTTAATAAAAAATCAGGTTACTGTACAAAACTGGGGTAAAGTAAGTTTTTTAGGGGAAAAAGATATTGATGAGGATGGGGCTTTTTATTTGCATCAAAAGGGTGCCATTTTTCTTAATCCAGTTGATCGAGATCATTATAATGATGAGCTACAACGTCTGCTTGGAATGCTTATTCAGTATAAAAATGAAGAACCTGAAACCAATCAGAAGAGTGATCTTTCTATAGCAAAACCTATCTGTATGAATTGCGGTTCAAGTAGTTTTAAACGTGATCCTGGAAGAAACAATAAAAGCGTTTATTTAACTTGTAATGAGTGTGGTCAAATGCAAGTGCATAATCATTGCGGTACCTGCCATGATATTCGGCTCATCAAAAATGGTTTTCACTGGAGTTATCACTCTGCCCAAGCAGTGAAGCCTTTTAATATGAAGTGCCCAAAATGCGGCTCTTTTGGAGCATGGTAGAGAATTTTTCTTAAATTCACGCTAAATTATCAATGTTCATGTAATCAATTAATAGTGCTGGTTGATGAACGCACGGATTGTAAGCTTTAACTACCTTATAAGGATAGGTTTATGAACAAACAAGTTGCACTCAAGCAGTTACAAAGCCCCGCGATCTTGGATTTGGCTTTTGATTATGCGCTTTTTGATCGACAAAATAAGGATCATTTTTGCGATTTTAGCGAACTGGAAGCCGCCCAAGAGAATAAAGAGCAATGGCTTGCGGAGTTAGCCGCTGCGCTTGAGCACCCTGAAAATTATGAGCCTACCCCTGCCTTTGCTTACTTGATGCCTAAAAACCGGCTTTGCGAACGGCGTTTGATCTACTTGCCCCTGCGTGATTTGGTGCTGCGCTATGCTTTTAGCCTAGTATTAGCAGAAACGCTGGAACACCAACTAATTGAAACCTGTTTTGCCAATCGACGTGCTACGGGGGAAGATGCTAAAACGCAGTTAACCGAATACTTTGCAACGGGTGGCTGGCCACGTTTTTGCGAATGGCAAAAGAACGAAGCAGAACGCCATTCAGTGTTGATCAAAACGGATATTTCATCTTTTTATGACAGCGTTTGTCAGGATTACTTTCTGGAAGCATTGGCGCATCATTTAAAGTGGCCTCTTGATGCGCCGCTGTTGCGTTTGTTCGCGCGTTTGCTGCAGGTGCCCATAGTTTATACAGCAGCAGCCCAAGGCCAGTGCTTGATTCCAAGGGTGATGCAACACGGCTTATTAATTGGCAGCAGTGTGGAGGGTTATTTCACCAATCTCTATCTAAATGAGGTTGATCAAGCCATGCGGCGTTTGGGCGCAAGCTATGGGCGTTATGTTGATGATATTTGCATTTTTGCGGACTCAGAAGAACAGGCTCGGCTGTATTTGCACGAATTACAAGCCAGCCTGCTGCCGCTGGGCCTTAATCTCAATGCTTCCAAAACCCGCTTGGTCGATAAAGAAAATGAACCCCAAGCCTTTGCTGAAAGCCTTGATCGGCCTTTGCAACAGCAGTCCCGATTTTTTAACGAAGGCGAAGACTTTAACTGGGTACAAGAGGGCAAGGATTTTTGCAAATTTATGAGCGCCCGCAACGCAGAAGGCAAGCTGCTCTTACCTCTGAAAAAACGGACGGAATGGCATGTCGAGCAACTCCTTCACCTCTTATTTAGCGAGCGCACGGCGGTAAAACATGCGGTTTGGCTTCTGGTGCAAACGGCCATTTATCGCCAAGTTCCACTAAAAACACGTCATTACACACGCGATTTTATTATTGATTTGCTGGCAGATGAGCGAACGAATGATTATGTGAAATGCCGCTGCCTGCACCATTTGGTAAAACCAAGAAAGAAAAAAGATGGAAGCCATTGGCGTTACATCGATGCCTTTAACACCACTCAAAATAAAAAGCTGATGGATTTGCTGCCGCAGTTATTGGCCGCACAGGGCATGGAGCTGAAATTGATGGCTGTTTACTTGGCTGCTGATTACTGGAACGTAAAGCAGCTCAATGGTTCAGACAGTTTCATGATGCAATCGCACCGTAGTTGCAAAGCTCCTC
>JACUUF010000031.1 GCA_014859465.1 Methyloprofundus sp. | reverse complement strand
CGCTCTAAGCGAGTAAGTAAGAGTTGTGCCGTAAAAGGTTTGGTTAAATATTCGTCAGGTTTGTTCTCCATGGCGCTGAGCACCCTGTCTTGTAATTGCTCGGCAGTCACCATAATAAAGGCGGCGGAGCTGGGTAGTAGCTTGCGGAACCTTGCTTCCTCTAGTACCTGTAAACCATTCTTTCCTTCACCTAAATTGTAGTCGCAGAGAACAATATCAAACTTATGCGTTTGCATCGCATTGATCGCTTTTTGACCATTTTCAGCTTCAATAAGCGTGATTACATCTAACGAATAAAGCATGTCTCTGATTGCTTTACGCATAACAGGGTAATCTTCAATCAATAAGATTTTTTTTGCTTTAAGGTCTAGCATTACTCAGAAATTGATTGCTGACGGGTAAGGGCGAGGAATTATCATTCAAGGTATTTCTTTGTATTCTATATTTTTCCCTTGAAAACACAATCTTTGCCCTAATATCGAAACCGATAATGATTATTTATTTTGAGGAATACTAAAAAATGACTGTTGAAGCTAAAAAAGAAACGCTGGGATTTCAAACTGAAGTTAAGCATTTACTACAATTAATGATTCACTCCTTATATAGTAATAAAGAGATTTTTTTGCGTGAATTGATTTCTAATGCTTCTGATGCATCGGATAAACTGCGTTTTGAAGCGCTATCTAATGACAGTTTGTACGAAGGGGATAGTGAATTAAAAATTAAGATTGCTTTTGATAAAGAAGCAAAAACGCTGACTGTTAGTGATAACGGTATTGGTATGACACGTGCAGAAGTGCAAGAGCATATCGGCACGATTGCTAAATCAGGTACAAAACAGTTTTTTGATGCGCTAACGGGCGATCAAGCTAAAGATAGTGAGTTGATTGGCCAATTTGGTGTGGGATTTTATTCTGCATTTATCGTCGCTGATAAAGTGACTTTAATTACGCGTAAAGCAGGGAGTCAGGATGCTACACTTTGGGAGTCGACTGGCGAAGGTGAATACACACTAGAAACAGTAGAAAAAGTAGGTCGTGGTACGGACATCATTTTACATTTAAAAGATGATGAAAAAGAATTTTTAGATCGTTACCGCTTAAGCTCTATCGTTAAAAAATTCTCTGATCATATTTCTTTACCGATTATCATGGATAAAGAGATTCCTGCGGTAACTGATGACGAGGGTAATGAAACAGAGCCTGCTAAAGTTGAAGAAGAAACGGTTAATAGCGCATCCGCATTATGGACTAAATCGAAAGAAGATTTAGATGATGAAGCGTATAACGAGTTCTATAAACATGTCGGTCATGATTTTCAAGATCCTTTAGCGCATGTACATAGTAAAGTAGAAGGTACTAACGAATATACTCTATTATTGTATGTACCTGCGCGTGCGCCTTTTGATATGTGGGACAGAGATGCAAAACACGGCGTAAAACTTTATGTGCGTAAAGTTTTTATTATGGATGATGCTGAACAGTTAATGCCACGTTATTTACGTTTTATTCGCGGTGTGATTGATACCGATTCATTACCTTTAAACGTATCACGCGAAATTCTGCAGCAAAGCAAAAAAATCAACACCATTAAATCCGGTGCTGTTAAAAAAGTATTGGGTTTATTAGAAGGGCTTGCCAATAACGATAAGGAAAAGTACGCTACTTTCTGGAAACAGTTTGGTAATGTGCTCAAAGAAGGTCCTATCGAAGATCATAAAAATAAAGAGCGCGTTGCTAAGTTGCTCCGTTTTGCTTCAACGCATACCGATACCGATGCACAAGATGTGTCTTTTGAAGATTATATCGGCCGTATGCAGGAAGGTCAGGATAAAATCTATTATGTCACGGCGGATAGTTTTGCCGCAGCTAAAAACAGTCCGCATTTAGAAATTTTCCGTAAGAAAGGGATCGAAGTTTTATTATTATCTGACCGTATCGATGAGTGGTTAGTGTCTAATTTAAATGACTTTGATGGCAAGGTTTTACAATCCGTTGCGAAAGGTCAGTTAGATTTAGATAAATTTGAGACCGAAGAAGATAAAAAAGAGCAAGAAGAAGCCTCTAAAGATTTTGAGTCAGTGCTGACGCAAATCAAAGAGGTGTTAAAAGATAAAGTTAGCGCAGTGCGTTTAAGTCATCGTTTGACGGCATCGCCTTCTTGTTTAGTGACTGAGCAAGATGCAATGAGTTTAAATATGGAACGCATCATGAAAGAAGCGGGTCAGGATATGAATATGTTCGGCATGGGCGCGAGTAAGCCGGTATTTGAAATCAATCCGGAGCATGCTTTAGTGATACGTTTAAAAGAAGAGCAAGACGACACGCGTTTTTCTGATTTAACACGTATCTTGTTTGATCAAGCGGTATTAAGTGAAGGTGGGCAATTAGATGATCCTGCTGAATTTGTGCACAATTTGAATGGTTTGTTGCAAGGCTTATTAAAATAATTTTTTAGTCTTTTTTACGGAAAAAGGCCGCGCTATGCGGCCTTTTTTGTGTCTAAAATTAAAGTGAATTATTTAGGGCGGATATTAATTTCTACGCGGCGGTTTTGTTCGCGTCCTGCTGCGCTACTATTTGAGGCTACTGGATAACGTTTACCAAATCCACGTGATTGTATTCTGCTGCCGCTAACACCTGAGCTGATCAAATAATTAGCGACGCTAGCGGCGCGGCGTTCAGATAGTTCCTGATTATATTGGTCGCTACCTGTAGAATCGGTGAAACCAGCTACGTCGATGCTGGTGTCTTTAAATTCCTTAAAAATAAGAGCAACTGAATCAAGAACTGGGATGAAATTACTATTGAGGGTCTGAGAGTTAGTTGCAAAGGTAATATTGCCTGGCATGATCAATTGTAAATTGTCGCCATTTCTTTGTACTCGCACGCCAGTGCTTTCTAAGCGTAAGCGTAATTTCTTTTCTTGAGTATCCATGTAATAACCTACGCCAGCGCCCCCTGTCGCTCCTACACCAGCACCAATCGCTGCGCCAAGTGCCGCGCCTTTGCCGCCGCCAGCAATGGCGCCAATTGCTGCGCCAGTTGCAGCGCCAGCACCAGCGCCTATGCCTGTTCCCCAGGCAGTGTTAGATACTTTTTCTTCGCCAGTATAAGGGTCGATAGCGCAGCCTGTAGTTAATGCGGTTGCTAAAAGAATGCCGGTTATTTTTTTCATGATGAGTCTCCTAGATTATAAAAAACAGATGGTAATAGGTTGGGTATTTTCTTAATGGAAAATAAACTAGCTGCTAGGTGCATGGCTTTATAGCCATTTAAAGTGTAGTTTATAAATAGCAGAATTGGCTCTGATTATAAGTGATAATGCTGACGATGTATAAAAAGCTATGATTCAGGTAGAATAACGCCTAATTGATGATTAGGTAATTAATATGAAAAGACGTGAATTTATTAATAAGGCCAGTGTTGGCGCTTTGGTCGCAGGTAGTGCGGTGCTAGCTCCTGGTGTGGCACATGCTGGAGCTAAGTTTAAATGGAAAATGGTGACGGCTTGGCCGAAGAATTTCCCGGGCTTAGGCGCGGGTGCAAACTTGCTGGCGGAAATGATTAATGACATGAGCGGCGGGCGCATTAAAGTTAAAGTGTATGGTGCTAATGAGTTAGTGCCTGCCTTTGAAGTATTTGATGCGGTCTCGAAAGGCACAGCGCAAATGGGCCATGCGGGCGCGTATTATTGGAAAGGTAAATCAGAGGCGACACAGTTTTTTTCTGCGGTACCTTTTGGTTTAACCGCTCAAGAAATGAATGCCTGGTTATATTATGGTGGGGGCATGGAATTATGGAGTGAACTGTATGCGCCGTTTAATTTAATTCCAGCGGCTGCGGGTAATTCAGGTGTGCAAATGGCCGGCTGGTTTAATCGTGAGATTAAAACAGTAGAGGATTTGAAGGGTTTAAAAATGCGTATTCCCGGTTTGGGCGGGGAGGTTTTACGCAGAGCGGGCGGCACCACGGTTAATATACCAGGGGGCGAACTATTTACTTCCTTGCAATCGGGCACTATTGATGCAACTGAATGGGTCGGACCTTATAATGACCTAGCCTTTGGCTTGCATAAGGTGGCCAAGTTTTATTATTATCCGGGCTGGCATGAGCCGGGTTCAACCATGGAAGCTTTGATCAATAAACAGGCTTTTAATGACTTGCCTGCTGACTTGCAAAGCATTGTTTTAGCGGCGTGCAAGGCTGTGAATATGGATATGATTTCCGAATACACGGCGCGTAATAATCAGGCTTTGGATACTTTAGTCAATAAACACAGTGTTAAATTAATGCCGTTGCCCGATGATGTGCTGAGAAAGTTAAAACAACTCTCTGAAGAAGTGGTGTTGGAATTGGCGAATAAAGATCCGATGACACAAAAGATTTATCAATCCTTTAATCAATTTAGAACGCAAGTTTCGCAGTGGAGTGCTTTATCTGAGCAGGCTTTTTTAACTGCCAGGGCTTTAAAGTAGACCCTACTGGCTTGCTCTGCAATCATTTTAATTAACCCTAATTCGTCGTTTAAAGACTTTTGGCCATGTACTAATGAAGAATAAAAAAACATTCAAACCTTGTGATCTCGTGATTTTTGGCGCGCTTGGCGATTTGTCAACGCGTAAATTGTTACTCTGTTTGTATCAACTAGATAAAGCAAATTTACTAGAATCTGATACCAAAATTATTGGCGTGGACCGCTTTGCCGATGACGGTAATTTATTGCTTAAAGCGGCCGATACTTGCTTAGATAATTTTCTAAAAGAAGCGCGTGATCTGTCTGTTTGGGAGCGATTTTCCGCGCGCATGAGTTATTTGCAAATGGATTTAACTCAGCCTGAAGAATATAAGCAACTGAGTGCGGTGGTGGATAAAGAAAAGCGCCGTATGATTAATTATTTTTCTGTGCCGCCTTTTTTATTTAAAGCAATTTGCCAAGGCTTGAAACTATCAGGTGCGTTAACCCCAGAGTCGCGTATGGTCATGGAAAAACCGATTGGTTATGATCTGGCCTCTTCTAAGGAAATTAATGAGGCTGTAGCGGATGTCTTTACCGGCGACCAAGTATGCCGCATTGATCATTATTTGGGTAAAGAAACCGTTTTGAATTTATTGGCTTTACGCTTTGCTAATTCACTGTTTATTACTAATTGGGATCATAATACTATCGATCATATTCAAATCACCGTCGCTGAAGAAATAGGTATTGAAGGGCGTTGGGGTTATTTTGATCAATCGGGGCAAACGCGCGATATGATGCAAAATCATTTATTACAGATTTTGACCTTTATTGCCATGGAGCCGCCAGTTAGTCTGGATGCTGATAATATTCATTATGAAAAAATTAAAGTCTTAAAAGATTTACGTCCAATTACGGTAAACAATGTTGCTGAAAAAACCGTACGCGGCCAATATGCAGCTGGACAAATTAAAGGAACTGCGGTCCCTGGCTATACTGAAGAGGAAGGGGCTAATACAGAAAGTGGCGCGGAAACCTTTGTTGCAGTGCGAGTTGATATTGATAACTGGCGCTGGGCGGGCGTGCCTTTTTATTTGCGCACTGGTAAGCGGATGCCGGCAAAGCATTCAGAAATTATTATCCAATTTAAAGAGCTGCCGCATAATATTTTTAAAGATAGCTTTGAAAAACTACCGGCGAATAAATTAAGTATTCGTTTGCAGCCTGATGAGGGGGTTGATGTTGAGATTTTAAATAAAATTCCAGGCATCGATGAGCAAATTAAAGTGCAGGAAAATAAGCTGGATTTGAGTTTTTCAGAGGCCTTTAAAGGGCATCATATTGTTGATGCTTATGAGCGCTTATTGCTGGAAGCGATGCGCGGCAACTCGACTTTATTTATTAGTCGTGAAGAAATAGAGCAAGCTTGGACTTGGATTGATTCCATGCAAGATGCTTGGAAAGCAACACAAGATATACCACAACCCTATCCAGCAGGTACCTGGGGGCCAGAAGCGGCGACTACTTTATTGGCGCGCGATGGTCGTGAATGGGAGAATGATGTTTTAGGTGGCTACTTATAATGCTCGGGGTTTTTTGTTAAGCCTGTGTTGCTGTATAATGGCGCACGTAAAACATAATAATGTAGTTTATTTGTTACTTTTACAGTAACTTTATAGGAAGATTAATATGCATTCAGTCGTAGAAAAAGTCACTCAACGAATCATAGAGCGCAGTCATGTTGTACGTAGCTTATATTTAAAACATATTGATAAGGCCGCCGAAGACGGGCCACATCGTTCTACTTTGGCGTGTGGCAATTTAGCGCATGGTTTTGCTGCCTGTGGTACTGGCGAAAAAGCCGATTTAACCGATAATAAAAAAGCGAATATTGCTATTATTTCTTCTTATAACGATATGCTTTCTGCGCATGAGCCGTATAAAGATTCACCGGCTTTGATTAAAGCGGCAATTAGAGAAGCGGGTGGTGTCGCTCAATTTGCAGGTGGTGTGCCGGCGATGTGTGATGGGGTAACGCAAGGCCAGTCAGGCATGGAATTGTCCTTGTTTAGTCGGGATGTAATTGCCATGTCTACGGCGATTAGTTTAAGTCATAATATGTTTGATGGTGGCTTATATTTAGGTGTGTGTGACAAAATTGTGCCGGGTTTATTGTTAGGCGCGTTAAGTTTTGGGCATTTGCCTGCGGTATTCGTCCCGTCTGGCCCTATGACCAGTGGTATTACCAATAAAGAAAAAGCCATGACACGCCAGCTTTACGCTGAAGGTAAAGTCGGCCGTAAAGAATTATTGGAATCAGAATCAAAATCTTATCATGGCCCTGGTACTTGTACTTTCTATGGTACAGCGAACAGCAACCAGATGATGGTTGAAATTATGGGGCTACATTTACCTGGTAGCTCATTTATCAATCCATACACGCCTTTACGTGATGAGCTAACCAAAGAAGCGGCGCGCCAAATCCTTAAATTTACCAAGCTAGGCGATGATTACCGCCCATTAGGTCGTGTGATTGATGAAAAAGCTATTGTCAATGCGATTGTTGGTTTGTTGGCAACGGGCGGTTCAACTAACCATACCATGCATATTGTTGCTATTGCGCGTGCGGCAGGGATTGAAGTGAATTGGGATGATTTTAATGAGTTGTCCCGCGCTGTGCCCTTATTAACGCGTGTTTATCCGAACGGTCAAGCGGATATTAATCATTTTCAAGCCGCAGGTGGCATGGGTGTGTTAATTGCTGAATTATTAAGAGGTGGCTTTTTGCATAATGATGTCATGACCGTTGCTAATAATCGCGGCATGGGCGATTACTCGCAAGAGCCTAAAATTGTTGATGGTAAATTAATTTGGCAAGAAGGTCAGACTAAATCCTTGGATGAGGCGGTCATCGGTTCTTTAGAAAAACCATTCGCAGCGAGCGGTGGCTTGCATGTCATGCACGGTAATTTAGGGCGTGGTATCTCTAAGGTATCCGCAGTTTCTGAAGAGCATCAAGTGGTTGAAGCGCCTGCTATCGTCTTTGATGATCAGGATGATGTACTCGCTGCATTTCATCGTGGTGAGCTGGAGCGTGATTTTATTGTGGTATTGCGTTTTCAGGGGCCTAAATCGAATGGCATGCCTGAATTGCATAAATTAACCCCAATATTGGGCTTGTTACAAGATAGAGGCTTTAAAGTTGCTATTGTCACTGATGGTCGCATGTCTGGTGCGTCAGGTAAAGTACCTTCGGCGATTCATATGTGTCCTGAATGCGCGGATGGTGGCCCCTTAGCAAAAGTACGCGACGGCGATAGGATTGTCTTAAATACTCAGACGGGTGATGTGAATGCTTTGGTTGATGAGGCTGAATTTAATGCCCGTAAACCCGCAGCAAATAGTGCGAAAGATCATCATTGGGGTATGGGCCGTGAAATGTTCGGCGCTTTCCGTGTTGGGGCTTCTTCTGCAGAAACAGGGGCGACCAATTTATTTGATGAAACCAATCTTTATTGCCGCGTCAAAAAATAAACGTCCGCTTTTACTTAACATTAAATAAATTAAGACTATGACAATCAATAACTGGAAAATTCAACCTTCTGTCGTTTTAAATGCTTCGCCTGTTATGCCCGTTATGGTCATTCAGGATGCCGCAGATGCCGTGCCTTTAGCGCGTGCTTTAATGGCAGGTGGTATTAGCGTATTGGAGATCACTTTACGTACTGCGGCGGCAATGGATGCGATTCGTGCCATTAGCCAAGAAGTAGAAGGTGCTATTGTGGGTGCGGGTACGATTACCACACCAGAAGAATTAAAAGCAGTCGCTGATGCCGGAGCAGTATTTGCTATTAGCCCTGGCTTAACACCTAGACTTTTAGAGGCGGCAAATCATAGTGAAATCGCTTTAATTCCAGGAATTTCAAGCGTTTCTGAATTGATGCTCGGTATGGAATATGGCTTGGATCATTTCAAATTTTTCCCGGCGGCAGCGGCTGGTGGTATTCCTATGTTAAAAGGCATTGCAGGTCCTATTCCTCAGATTACTTTTTGTCCTACCGGCGGTATTTCACCAGAAAACTACAATGATTATTTGGCGCTAAAAAATGTCGCTTGTGTCGGTGGTTCTTGGTTAGCGCCTGTAGAGGCAGTAAAAAATAAAGATTGGGCAACTGTCACAGAGCTTGCTCGTGTTGCGGTTGCTAACGCCAAGCGTTAATTGCTATTGATAATGGGCTTGTGGCTTGGTCATGTCAGGCACAAGTCTTATGTTGATAAATAGAAAACATAAAAATGTTCAAGGATATGAGTAAAGATAGCGGACGCAATCTTTACTCATATCCTTTCTTAATTTTAGCTATGTAATGGTTTATGTATAAGGCTGATGAATAAATACAGCGGCATGCATAAAGGAGTATCGGATGAGTAATGGTTTGAATGCCAATAAATTAGATCAGGTTGATATAGACCCGGCAGAAACACAAGAATGGTTAGAGGCATTAGCCGCTATTCAAGAACAAGATGGTAATGAGCGAGTCCATTTTATTATTGAACAGCTGGTCGAAAAGGCAAGACAATCGGGTGCAGATATTCCTTTTAGTGCCAATACAGCTTATGTCAATACCATACCAGTAGAGTTACAGCCTAAATTTCCTGGTATGACCACCATTGAGCGTAATATCCGTGCTTATGTGCGCTGGAATGCGATGATGATGGTTTTAAGAGCCAATAGAAATACTAATGTTGGTGGTCATATTGCCAGCTTTGCTTCGGCAGCTACTTTATATGATGTAGGGCATAATCATTTCTGGCATGCTCCGTCTGATATGCATGGTGGCGATATGGTTTTCGTGCAAGGTCATTCGTGCCCCGGCGACTATGCGCGGGCTTTTATGCAAGGCCGTTTTACTGAAGAAAAAATGGATCAGTTCCGTCAAGAAGTAGGCGGTAATGGTTTGTCTTCCTATCCGCATCCTTGGCTAATGCCTGATTTCTGGCAGTTCCCAACGGTATCTATGGGCTTAGGGCCTATTATGGCGATTTACCAAGCGCGTTTTATGCATTATATGCAAGATCGTGGTATGGCTAAGACCGAAGGCCGTAAGGTTTGGGCATTCTTAGGTGATGGCGAGACGGATGAGCCAGAAACATTAGGTGCAATTACCATGGCTGGTCGTGAGAAATTAGATAATCTAATTTTTGTGGTCAACTGTAATTTGCAGCGTTTAGATGGGCCGGTGCGTGGTAACGGTAAAATTATCCAGGAATTAGAGGGCAGCTTTCGTGGTGCCGGCTGGAATGTGATTAAAGTGATTTGGGGTAGACGCTGGGATGCAATTCTCGCCAAAGATAAAGAAGGCTTGGTGATGAAGCGCATGATGGAATGCGTGGACGGCGAATATCAAACCTTTAAATCGAAAGATGGTGCTTATGTGCGCGAATATTTCTTTAATACCCCTGAGTTAAAGGCGTTAGTTAAAGATTATACGGATAAGGATATTTGGGAGTTAAATCGTGGCGGGCATGATCCGATTAAATTATTTGCCGCTTATAATGCAGCGGTAAACCATAAGGGGCAGCCAACCGTTATTCTAGCGAAAACTATTAAGGGTTATGGTATGGGGGCTTCAGGTGAAGCACAAAATACCAGCCATCAGCAGAAAAAAATGAGCCTGCAATCGATCAGCGATATACGTGATCGTTGGCAGTTACCTGTTAAAGACTCTGAAATTGAAAACCTACCCTACTTGAAGTTTGCAGAAGACTCTGAAGAGTACCGTTATATGCAGCAGCGTAGAGCGGAATTAGGGGGCGCTATTCCAGTGCGCAGGCAAAAAGCTGAGGCATTGCCTATTCCTGAGTTAAGTGCGTTTCAAGGGGTTTTAGATGGCACTAAAGTAGGCCATGGTATTTCTACCACTATGGCTTTTGTGCGTATTCTAAATATCTTGGTGAAAGACAAGCAAATTGGTAAGCGTATTGTTCCGATTGTCCCTGATGAATCGCGTACTTTCGGTATGGAAGGTATGTTCCGTCAATTGGGTATTTGGTCGCAAGTGGGGCAGTTGTATACGCCGCAAGATGCTGATCAGTTAATGTATTACAAGGAAGATAAAAAAGGCCAGGTTTTACAAGAAGGTATTAATGAGGCGGGTGGTTTATGTGATTGGATTGCAGCGGGTACTGCCTATTCAACACATGGCGTGCCAATGATCCCCTTCTTTATTTATTACTCCATGTTTGGTTTTCAGCGTGTCGGCGATTTAATTTGGGCGGCGGCAGATCAGCGTACACGCGGCTTCTTATTAGGTGGCACGGCCGGTCGGACGACGCTTAATGGCGAAGGCCTACAGCATGAAGATGGCCATAGTCATTTGATGTCTGCCACAGTGCCCAACTGTATTTCTTACGATCCAACCTATGGTTATGAGTTAGCGGTTATTATTCAGGATGGTTTGCGCCGTATGTATGCTGAGCAAGAAGATGTGTTCTATTACATTACCGTAATGAATGAAAACTACGACCAACCGCCTATGCCTGAAGGCGCGGCTAATGATATTCTGAAAGGTATGCACTTATTTCATACCGGTATTACCCGCAAGAAAGCGCCAAAAGTTAATTTATTAGGTTCAGGTACAATTTTCTGTGAAGTCGTGGAAGCTGCGAATTTGTTGCGTGATGACTGGGGTGTAGAGGCTGATTTATTTAGCTGTACCAGTTTTACTGAGTTAGCACGTGATGGTCAGTCCTGCGCGCGCTGGAATCGACTACATCCAAGTAAAAAGGCTCGTATATCTCATGTAGAAACCTGTCTTCCTAAAGCGGATATTCCTGTGATTGCAGCGACCGATTATGTTCGTGCTTTTGCTGAGCAAATTCGGCCGTATGTCTTGGCTCCTTATACCGTATTAGGTACTGACGGCTTTGGGCGTTCGGATACACGCGCTAACTTGCGTAGCTTCTTTGAGGTAGATCGTTATCATGTGACCATTGCCGCATTGAAAGCATTAGCGGATAAAGGTGAATTTGAGCCGGCGAAAATTGATGTGGCCATCGCCAAATATAATATTGATCCAGAAGCCATTGCGCCTTGGCTAATCTAACAGAAGAGCAAATTATGACGCTATTAACAGAAATGAAAGTGCCTGATGTCGGTGATGTGCATGATATTGATGTCATTCAGGTTTTGGTTCAAGTCGGTGATGTGCTTGAAAAAGAGCAAACAGTTGCTGTTTTAGAAACCGATAAAGCGAGTATGGATTTGCCTGCTATTGCTGCGGGCATTGTTAAGCAGGTTCATCTCAGTGTAGGTGATAAAGTGAATGAAGGTTCTTTAGTGATTACTATTGAATCGAATGCAGGGGTAGTGGTTGATCCGGTCACAGAAGCGCTTGCGCCAGCCCCAGAGACGCCAGTTGCAACACCGTTAGCCGCCGCAAGCGCTCCAGTAGCAAGCGACGCGGCTGTGCCAAGCCTTATTGATGTGGCTGTGCCAGATGTCGGGGATGTGCATGATATTGATGTTATTGAAGTATTAATTCAAGTGGGCGATACGGTCACTAAAGAGCAGACTTTAGCGGTTTTAGAAACGGATAAAGCGAGCATGGATTTGCCGTCTACACATGATGGCGTGGTTAAAGAGGTTTTGGTTAAAGTTGGCGATAAAGTCAATGAAGGCGATTTAATTATTCGCGTAGCAACGCAAGCCTCGGCCGTGCCTGCTGCTCCTTCTTCGTCTGTTGCTATGCCTGCTCCAATCGCTGAAGTTACAAAAACAGCGCCAATAAGTGCGCCGGTTGTCAGTAATCCTACTGCTGGTAAATCAGCTCATGCCACACCGGGCGTGCGTTTATTCGCACGTGAATTGGGTGTGGATATTAGCCAGATAGCTCAAGGTAGTGGGCGCAAAGGGCGTATCTTAAAAGACGATGTGAAAAACTTCGTTAAACAAGTCATGAGTTCGGGTGGTGCGACAGGAGTCGTTCAGGGTGGGGCAGGTATTCCGCCTATTCCTGCGGTAGATTTCAGTAAATTTGGTGAGATTGAAGAACAGAAACTAAGTAAAATTAAACGCCTAACCGGTAAAAACTTAAGTCGTGTTTGGTTGAATTTACCTTTAGTAACCTATCATGATGAAGCCGATATTACTGAAATGGAGGCTTTTCGTAAGGCATTAAATGCAGATAAATCAGCGGATATTAAAGCCACCGGGCTGATTTTTATCGTTAAAGCTTTGGTTGCCGCGATGCAGCAATTTCCTACCATCAATAGTTCTTTATCGCCTGATGGTGAGTCATTAATCCTGAAAAAGTATTTTAATGTCGGGATTGCGGTTGATACGCCCAATGGCTTGGTTGTGCCGGTATTAAAAGAAGTCGATAAAAAAGGTATTGCAGAATTAACGCGTGACTTAAATGTCCTTAGCCAAAAAGCGCGTGATGGTAAGTTATTGCCTGCTGATATGAGTGGTGGCTGTATTACTATTTCTAGTTTGGGTGGTATTGGTGGCAAAGCGTTTACGCCGATTGTTAATGCACCTGAAGTTGCTATTTTAGGGGTGACGCGTTCGGAAATGAAGCCGGTATGGAATGGTTCTGAGTTTGAACCTAGATTAATGTTACCGTTGGATTTAACCTACGATCACCGGGTGATTGATGGCGCTGAAGGGGCGCGGTTTATGGCGACATTAATTAAATACCTCAGCGATATTCGTCGCTTGTTACTGTAATCGGGGCAATAAAATGACAGATGTTATACACGCAGAAGTGTTAGTTCTTGGTGGCGGCCCTGGTGGTTATACCGCTGCTTTTCGTGCCGCTGATTTAGGTAAGCAAGTGGTTCTGGTGGAAAGGTATCCGGTATTAGGCGGTGTTTGTTTGAATGTCGGTTGTATTCCATCGAAAGCTTTATTGCATGTTGCGCAAATCGTGCATGAAGCTGAACATTTTGAGCAGCACGGCTTAAGCTTTAGCAAACCTGAATTTGATTTAGATAAAATCAGGGGCTGGAAAGAAAGCGTGACTAAATCATTAAATGGTGGTTTGGCGCGTTTAGCCAAGCAACGTAAAGTGACGGTCGTGCAAGGCTTAGGTAAATTCACCGGTGCGAATAGTTTAGCGGTTGCTACAGAGCGCGGCACGCAAACAATCACCTTTGATAATGCGATTATTGCAGCGGGTTCTACAGCAAGCAAAATACCACCTTTTCCAAATGATGATCCACGCTTAATGGATTCAACCGATGCCTTGAATATCACTGATATACCTAAGAAATTATTAGTTGTCGGCGGTGGCATTATCGGCTTGGAAATGGCCACGGTTTATCATGCGATGGGTTCTGAAATCAGTATCGTGGAATTAATGGATCAAATTATTCCGGGCTGCGATAAAGATTTAGTCACGCCATTGCATCGACATATTAAAAAGCAATATAAAAATATTTGGTTGAAAACTAAAGTAGAAAGTATTGGTGCGCAAGACGATGGTTTACTGGTGACTTTTGGCGGTGATAAAGCACCTGAACCAGAGCTGTTTGATAAAGTCTTGGTAGCCGTTGGACGCAAACCCAATGGTGCATTAATTGATGCTGATAAAGCAGGCGTGCAGGTAAATGAATGGGGTTTTATTCCGGTTGATAAGCAGCAAAAAACCAATGTCCCGCATATTTATGCGATTGGTGATATTGTCGGTCAGCCGATGTTAGCGCATAAAGCCGTTTACGAAGGTAAGATTGCCGCAGAAGTGGCGGCGGGTCATAAGTCGGCCTTTGATGCGTTGACTATCCCATCGGTGGCTTATACTGACCCAGAAGTGGCATGGATGGGTTTAACTGAAAATCAAGCTAAAGAGCAGGGGATTGCTTATGAAAAAGGCGCATTCCCTTGGGCGGCAAGTGGCCGCTCATTAAGTTTAAGTCGTAATGAAGGCTTGACTAAAATGCTGTGTGATCCAGAAACAGGGCGTATTTTAGGTGCGGGTATGGTCGGCCCAAATGCCGGTGAATTGGTTGCCGAAGCCGTGTTAGCTCTAGAAATGGGCGCGGATGCTGAAGATGTCGGATTGACTATTCATGCGCATCCGACGTTATCGGAAACTTTTGCGTTCGCAGCGGAAATGGTGACTGGTACGATTACTGACCTTTATGTAAAAAAATAGCCGTAGCTCGAATTAGCTTTATCGGTACTTCGCCAGATAAGCTAATTCGGCATTGTGCTTTATCATATTTTTTGCACTAGATTTTTGTGGTAGCACCAAAAAAGCTAATTCAATTTTCCTGTAAGAAGCCTTCCTTTATTTTTATCAAACCTCTCTCAATCATTATGCACAAGCTGTTAATTGCTAGTCTCATTTTTTTATTCTCAGTGATAAGCCCTTTGACATTGGCAGCGATAGATGAACAAGTCGCTGTGCAGCAATTCATTAGCAAAATGGTTGATCAGCATCAATTTGAGTCCGATGCATTGGTTAAGCTATTTCAATCTGTAGAAATCAAAGCTAATATTATTGAGGCCATGACTAAACCAGCGGAAGGCACGCCATGGCATCAATATAGAAAAATATTTATGCGTGATTCGCGTATTCAAGGTGGCGTTAAATTTTGGCAGCGTAACCAAACTAGTTTAGAGCTTACTGCGCAACGCTATGGTGTGCCTGAAGAAATTATTGTCGCCATTATTGGTGTGGAAACTTTCTATGGAGAGCATGTCGGTGGGCATCGAGTGATAGATGCTTTAGCTACGTTAGCTTTTAATTATTCTAAGCGTAGTAAGTTTTTTCTAAGTGAGTTGGAGCAATTTTTGTTGTTATGTCGTGAAGAGCAAATAAATCCATTGGAACCCGTTGGCTCTTATGCCGGAGCGATGGGCATGCCGCAGTTTATGCCTAGCAGTTATCGGCATTATGCGGCTGATTTTGAAGGCGATATGCAGCGCGATATTTGGCATAATCCTGCCGATGCTATTGCTAGTGTGGCTAATTATTTTGCAAAACATAAATGGCAGACAGGGCAAGATATTGCTTTCGTCGTCCAAGCAAATGGAGATAAATATAAGCAAGCACTGACGCCGGGTTTGAGTCCTGATATTACCGTTAAGCAATTACATAACTTAGGGGTGCAAGTTCCTAAGCAGGTAAGTGAGCAAGCGCTTGTTAAGTTGTTGAATTTTGAACAAGAACAGGGCGATGATTTATGGGTGGGTTTGGATAATTTTTATGTTATTACTCGGTATAATCATAGTCCGCTTTATGCCATGGCTGTCTTTCAACTCAGTGTGGCAATTAAGCAGCAATATAAGAGAGCTAACCATGAATAAGCTGGTTTTATTATTAACTGTTAGTGTATTGACGGCTTGTTCCTTACAAGAAAAGCCCGATGTAGCTATTGATGTTGTTGATGGCCGGCCTCATCAAGTTAGTATTGATATTGCAACGATACCTGATGCCGTTCCTCAGTATGAGCCGTGGTCTAGTTCTGTTAATCCTAAGAAATATACGGTGCTAGGTAAAGAGTATCAGGTATTATCAACTAATAAAGGTTATATGAAACAAGGGATTGCTTCTTGGTATGGAACTAAATTTCATCAGCATAAGACAGCAACAGGTGAAGATTATGATATGTTTGCCATGACAGCAGCACATAAAACCTTACCTATTCCAAGCTATGTGCGTGTCACTAATCTAGATAATCAACAAACAGTGATTGTTAGGGTTAATGATAGAGGGCCTTTTCATGAGCATAGAATTATTGATTTGTCTTATGCGGCAGCGGTTAAATTAGGCTTAGAAAAAGCTGGGACTGGATTTGTTGAAGTCGTTGCCGTTCAGCCGGGTGAAGTAAGCAGCGCGCTACCTACTGCTCAAGCTAAGCATGTTTACTTACAAATAGGTGCTTTTGGAGAGCAGAAAAATGCGCTTACTTTACAGCAGCGGTTTGCTGAATTACGCTTGACAACAAGCAGAATAGTTGACACTCAAACACCGGAGCGTATTGTTTATAAGGTACAGGCAGGGCCTGTCATATCAGTTGTTGAGGCTGATGAAATTGTTGAAAAAATAAAAAATATAGGTGTCTATAATAGTCACTTTATTTCAGAATAATGCTTTTCAAGGTATATCTGAAATAATAGTAATGGCTGCATGATATACTTGCATTTAGCCGCTTTGATACTCTAGTGTTTTTTTCTTATTGTTTAAATTTTTTGCTTATGTTTTTGAAAATACCTGTTAATTATCCATTAGCCTTGAAAATTGCCTTACTGGCTTTTTTCTGTTTCCCATTTACGCAAGTTAACGCGGAAGCTGAGATTCTTATTCCTGCGCCACCGAGTTTAGCGGCAAGCAGTTATATTTTACTCGATGCGAATAGTGAACGCATTCTAGCGGAGAAAAATGCAGATGAAGTTCTGCCGCCTGCTAGTCTAACTAAAATTATGACAGTTTATATTGCCTTTCGCGAATTAAAAAATAATCGCTTAAGTCTCGATGAAATGGTGACCATAAGTGAAAAAGCATGGCGTACACCTGGGTCAAAAATGTTTATTGAAGTGAATAAACAAGTGAAAGTAGAAGATTTGCTCAAGGGGATTGTGATTCAATCGGGTAATGATGCTAGTGTTGCTATTGCTGAGCATATTGCCGGTGATGAGCGCACTTTCGCTGAGATGATGAACCAGCAAGCGCAAAGATTAGGTATGAGTAGTACCCGTTTTGTAAATGCGACCGGATTGCCTGCGCCTAATGAACATTATACTACGGCACGGGATCTTGCTTTATTGACGCGCACATTAATTCGTGAGTTTCCTGAGTATTACCGTTGGGATAAGGAAAAAGAATATACTTTCAATAATATCACGCAAAAAAATCGTAATACTTTATTATGGCGCGATGAGTCTGTTGATGGCGTAAAAACCGGGCATACTGAAGCGGCTGGATATTGCTTGGTTGCATCAGCGAAGCGAGAAGATATGCGTTTAATTTCTGTGGTTTTAGGCACCAAGAGCACAAATGCTCGTGCCAATGAAAGTCAGACTTTATTGAATTACGGTTTCCGCTTTTTCGAAACGCATAAGCTTTATGATGCAAATACCATTTTAACCACAGCTAGAGTTTGGAAAGGTGCCAGCGAGGTCGTTAATTTAGGTTTAGCGGACGATATGTATGTCACTATTTCCAGACGTCATTATAAGGAGATGAAAGCGACCACTAACGTTGATTTGAAGCTATTAGCGCCAATAAAAGTAGGTGATAATTTAGGCGCAGTTAATGTCATGTTGCGCGATAAAATAATTACTTCTAAGCCGTTAATTGCACTAAATGCTATTGAAAAAGGTAGTTTTTTGCAACGAGCTTATGATTCAGCCTTAATGTTACTCAAGTAAGATAATGCACGAGAAAAATGTTTATTTAAATGGTGAATACCTACCCCTAGCGGAAGCAAAGATTTCAGTATTAGATCGTGGTTTTTTGTTTGGTGATAGCGTGTATGAGGTGATCCCTGCTTACTTCGGTAACTTGTTTTGTTTTGAGGCACATTTACAGCGTTTAAATGATGGCTTAAAAGCAATACGTTTGCCAGTATCTTATACCACTGAACAATGGCTGGATATTTTGCAGCCTTTGCTAATTGAGGGCGATGCGCAATATATTTATTTGCAAATTACCCGTGGAGTTGCTGATAAAAGAGATCATGGTTTCCCGTTGAATTGTACGCCAACTATATTTGCTATGTGTAATGCAATTGCTCCGTTTGCACGCGAGCAGGGTGTGCAAGCAATTACTTTGGATGATGTGCGCTGGCAATTATGTCATATTAAAGCGACCACTTTATTAGCTAATATTCTATTGCGCCAAAAAGCGATAGATGAAGGCAGTGCGGAAGCTATTTTGATTAAACAAGGTTATGCGACTGAAGGAGCGGCCAGTAATATTTTTGCGGTTATTGATGGGGTGTTAATTACGCCACCAAAAACCAATGAAATTCTGCCCGGTATTACCCGTGATGTGATTATTCACTTGGCAAAAGCCAATCATATACAGGTCGAAGAGGATGTTATTTCATTAGAGGCTTTGCAGCAGGCAAGTGAGATTTGGTTGACCAGCTCAACTCGGGAAATCCTGCCGGTTACTATTTTAGATCATGAGCCTGTCGGTAATGGTCAGGTAGGTTCTGTATGGCAAGCTATGAATACATTGTTTCAAGAATATAAGCAGGTTGTTGCATGACAGAGCTAGAGCACGATACGCCTTTTGAATTTCCTTGTCAGTTTCCAATTAAAGCGATGGGTAAAAATATACCTAATATTGAAGCTATTGTGCTTGAAATAGTGCGTCGCCATGTCAGTGATTTGAGTGAGGCGGCTATGAAAACGCGTGAGAGTAAAGCTGGTAAATATATTTCTGTAACGGTCACGGTCGAAGCTCAAAGTAAAGCGCAGCTGGATGCTGTTTATATGGATTTGACCGCTTGCACTGATGTCTTGATCACAATGTAATTGGATACTTTTGTGGTCAACAAGAAATTAATTGCAGCTGGCGTATCCTGAAATGGCAATAGGTTCAGGTGTGCCGCGCGCAAAAATGGCATTACATCAGCAAGGTTTGACGGCTCGCTTATTAACCTGGGGCGGTGAGACAGGGGCTGATTTAACTGCAAAAATGCAGATTTCTGCGCAAAGCTTTCTTAAGGCGCATAATTTAGTAAAGTCATTTTGTCGAACAGCAAAATGAATGCCATGCAGTTATTAATCAAGTGAATTGTTATGGGTATTAAGCTACGCCGCTTGGGGCGTCAAGAGTATAAAATCTGTTGGCAGGCGATGCAGGACTTTACTTTATCCAGAGGTCACAGCACGGCTGATGAAATATGGATTGTTGAGCATGAGCCGGTTTTTACTCAGGGCCTAAATGGTAAGCCTGAACACTTATTGCAGACTTCCGATATACCGCTAGTCAATACCGATAGAGGAGGGCAGGTCACCTACCATGGGCCTGGGCAATTAGTGGTTTATACCTTAATTGATATTCAGCGTCGGCAGTTAGGCGTGCGCCAGTTAGTGAGTATGTTGGAGCAAGCTATGATTGATGCACTTGCGCAGTATGGTCTGCAATCTGAAGCAAAACCAGAGGCTCCTGGTGTTTATATCGCGGGTGAGAAAATTGGTTCGGTTGGTTTGCGTATTAAAAAAGGCGCTAGCTATCATGGTTTAAGCCTCAATAACTGTATGGATTTATCTCCTTTTGATTATATTAATCCTTGTGGTTATCAAGGCCTTAAGGTAACTCAGTTAGCTAATCACGGGGTGCATATCAATACTTTCGAATTGGCGCTACCTGTGGTTCATGCTCTTATTCAAGCTTTGAGTTCATCAGCTGACTAATGTCTCTGTCATTTTTATTACATTTAAGCTTCGTACTTTAAGCTTTAAACGTCAAACAATTTATCGGTAACAATATTTATGTCTTCTATTCAAGCACCCTCACGTGGCACTCCAGAAACACATCAGCGCAATGCGGAAAAGCTTGCTAGAATTCCTATCAAAGTCGAGAAAGCGGTCACGGTTTTGCGTAAACCAGAATGGATTCGTATTAAATTAACGGCAAATGAAGATATTACTCATATAAAAAAAACCTTACGTAAAAACAAATTGCATAGTGTCTGTGAAGAGGCCGCCTGCCCTAATTTAAATGAATGTTTTAGCTTGGGTACGGCGACATTTATGATTATGGGAGATATCTGTACCAGGCGCTGCCCTTTTTGTGATGTAGCGCATGGGAAACCCTTACAATTAGATGCTGATGAGCCCCTTAATCTTGCTAAAACCATTAAAGAGCTGGCGCTTAAATATGTGGTTATTACTTCCGTGGATCGTGATGATTTAAGAGATGGCGGGGCAGGACATTTTGCCGCTTGCGTGACTGCTATTCGTGAGCAATCTCCGCAAACTAAAATCGAGGTTTTAGTGCCTGATTTTAGAGGTCGAGTGCAGCGCGCGCTGGATGTTTTGCAAGTGACTCCTGTGGATGTATTTAATCATAACCTAGAAACTACGCCAAGATTGTATCAACAAGCGAGGCCGGGAGCTGACTATCAGCAGTCTTTAGGTTTATTACAGGCTTATCATGAGATTTTGCCTCACGTACCAACAAAATCAGGATTGATGCTGGGTATAGGGGAAACGCAAGAAGAAGTACTTGAGGTTATGAGTGATTTACGTGCGCATAATTGTTCAATTCTAACCTTAGGTCAATATTTGCAACCGAGCGCCGAACATTTGGCCGTTCAGCGTTATATCACACCAGCAGAGTTTGATGAATATGCTGTTTTGGCTAAAAACTTAGGCTTTAAGCAGGTTGCCAGTGGGCCGATGGTGCGCTCTTCTTATCATGCTGATGAGCAAGCGCGAGAATTATTGGCAAGGGGGGTATAACAGCAGATAGTTAGCTGTGCCGTCTGGCTTGAGTGGCGCGCGACCGACCCGCCTATAGGCAAATCAATTTGTTTAGCGGGTACCAAAGACCACGATAGTTTTGCCATGTGCTGAAATAAGCTCTTTATCTTCCATTTCTTTTAGTACCCGACCGACCATTTCTCTAGAGCAGCCGACAATACGGCCAATTTCTTGGCGGGTAATGTGTAATTGCATACCATCCGGGTGAGTGATGGCGTCTGGCTCTTTAGTTAAGTCTAATAAGGCGCGAGCAATGCGACCTTCAACCGCCATAAAAGCTAAGTCGCAGTATTTTCTACTGGTGGTAAGTAGGCGATCGGCAAGCTGTTCACCAAATAAATTTAGTAAATCAACCGCTTGATCTGCAAGTTCATTTTTTAGTGCATGGTGCAAGCGAGTGTAGCCGATTTCAGCTAGCTTGCAAGGTGTGCGGGTTTTAACAGTAACATGCCGAATTTCTGCACCTTTGAATATACCTATTTCACCAATAAATTGATCTTTATTTAGATAAGCTAAGATCAGCTCATGACCCTCCTCATCTTCCGCACAAATGCTGACTGAGCCTTCTATAATGAAATGTAAGCAATCTCCTTTATCGCCAGGACGAATAATCGTCGTTTTAGCAAGGTAGCTGCGTACGTGGCATAAATGAAGTAAGGCGAGAATCGCGTTGTTGTTAGGTGGTGGTGTCGTGGACATCATAGATAATGAGTTTCTTCGCTAGTGAAGGCAGTTTTAGCAATAGGCATGAAATAATGAAATGAGCTGGAATCCTAGGTTTTTTAAACTATTGATAGATCAAGCGCCTAAATCGTGTTTTTTCTTGTGTCTATGAATCGAAAAATAAACCATGGTTAGGGTTAATTTATTTCGACTTGATAAAAAGTAGAGTTGGTCGATAAGCCGGGTTTTGTCGAGGACAGTCATTCATCTAGGTCATAAGTCACCTTATGGCTCAAGCAATCTACCCAGGAGCCCCGCGGGCCACGAGTCAGCTCCTCTATTTGATCTTGCTCCAGGTAGGGTTTACCATGCCGTTTCTGTTACCAGTCACGCGGTGCGCTCTTACCGCACCATTTCACCCTTACCTAACTCCTAGGAATTAGGCGGTTTATTTTCTGCTGCACTTTCCGTAGGCTCACGCCCCCCAGGTGTTATCTGGTACCTTGCCCTTTGGAGCCCGGACTTTCCTCTGTTTTACTTGTCTTGCAAAGTAAAAAAGCGACTGCCTGACCAACTCTGTATTTATTATAGCTGATTTGTGACGGAGTCGTTATTTTTGATTGTCTGATGATAATTCTAAGGCGGTTTGATAGAGTAGTTTTTTGCGAACTCCGGTGATTTCTACAGCTAAGCTGACGGCTGTTTTTATCGAGCATTCTTGCAGTAGAGCTTTAAGCGTTTTTAATTGTTGCTCAGTTAATGCTTCTTCTTTCTTATCGATAACCGCTCCAGCTATCATAACGACAAACTCGCCACGGCGCATATTGCTATCTGCCTCAATAAGCGCGAGCATGTCTTGTAAGCTGGATTTTATAATTGTTTCATGCATTTTAGTTATTTCGCGTGCAACTGCAATGACGCGCTCGGGCGGCAGAATGCTCGCCAAATCATTTATGCAGTCAGCAATGCGGTGGCAGGATTCATAAAATACCCATGTTTCAGTATCATTCTTTTTCTCGTTAAATACATGGCGGCGAGCGCTAGAAGTCCGAGGTATAAAGCCTAAAAAAGAAAATTGAGTAACAGGAAGCCCGGATGCTGATAATGCAGCGATTAACGCACAAGCGCCAGGAATAGGGGCTACTTTGATGTTGGCTGCATGGGCTAAAGCAACTAAAGGCATGCCTGGATCGCTAATTAAAGGTGTGCCTGCATCGGAAATGATGGCGATGGACATACCTTGCTGGATTTTCTCGATTATTCCTTGCGCCGCATGGTCTTCATTATGTTGATGGAGTGCAATGCAATGTGTTGTAATGCCGTGGTGTTGCAATAATGTCCGAGCGTGTCGGGTATCTTCTGCGCAGATAAGGTCAACTTGTCGTAATGTTGTGATTGCTCTTAGGCTGAAGTCGGCTAAATTACCAATAGGGGTTGCGACAACATATAACTTGCCATATTGATCGGGCATTTTAAAATCCTAGGGTATAAGTTAAATATAACTTTATAGTATCATTAGTCTAGTATTTGGGTTTCAATAATGGAGCAGATTATCTATAGTTTTTAGTTAAAGGTCGGTAAAGCCCCTTCCTTTAGGTATAGGTATCTACACAACTTTTATACTTTTAAATACAATGAATTAAAAAGTGAAGTTGCTCCCTCTCCTGCTGGAGAAGGCTATGCTTATGGCGAATGTCTGCTGTAGTGATTGGTAACGTAGTGAATATACAAACAAAGCCCTCCCTTGCTGGGGAGGGTTGGGTGGGGAGATTAATATTCATGCTTTTTGTTGCGCGTGTGGAGTTTAAACAGCGTTGTTAAACATAGGGTGAATTGATTTCCCTTCATCCAACCTTCTCCCTTTGGAGAAGGCTTTAAGATTTGTGTAGATGCCTATGCCTTTAGGTGGGGAGGATGCCAATTAAAACGGTAGTTGGCTGTAATGGTGGTGTATGTCAGGGATATTTTGGGCGTGTTATTTATGAAGCGATATATTCAGCTGGGTTTGATTTTATGTGTGATCTTAATGGTCAGTTGCACGTCTCAATCTAGGGGGGGCAGGCCGCTAGACTCAAGCTCGCAAAGTATTCGTTGGCAAGCGGATCGATTGTACGCTATAGGCGAGTATGCAAAAGCGGCCAGTCTATATCAGAAGTTAGCCGAACAGCCTTCTGGGCAGCAGAATGTTTTTCGCTTACAAGCAGCGCATGCTTTATTTAAAATGGGGTTTGATGGACAGGCAAAAGGCTATGTGGAGTCAATAAATTCCGCTGATTTGAGTTTAGAGCAGCGTAATCAGTTGTATTTACTGATGGCACAAATAGATTTAAGTGCAGGGAATGCCGAGCAAGCAATTAATTACCTGCAGTTAATTCAGCCCTTTGCATTAACTAGAGATAAGCAGCTTGAATATCGTAGCGCGCGCGCATTTGCTTTTGCATTAACGGGGCAGTTGGAGGCCAGCGCGCGTGAGCGCATTATCTTAGACGCCTATCTGCTTGGTGATGAAAAAAATCAAAATAATATATCTATTATAGAGATCCTGGGTCTATTGCCTGCTCATGTGCAGGAGTCGCAGTTAAGTTTGCGAAAATACGATATTTATTCGGGTTGGCTTGAGTTGGCAAGCATTATCCGTAAATTTAATAAAGGCTCGTCGGAATTTAATTTGGCATTAGATGATTGGATGCGCAAATATAAACAGCATCCAGGGCTGTCGCTAATTGCATCGGGTTATTTTTTCACTGCAATAGCGAGCATTGATGATATTAATGAAATTGCCGTTTTTTTGCCGGAATCAGGTCCTTATGTTACTCATGCGCAAGCAGTCAAGGAAGGTATTATGGCTGCTTACTATCAGTATGAGTTAGATGTGCAGCGTCCGAATCTGCATTTTTATGATACTCAAAGTAAAGATATTGTTGCGCTTTATCATGAGGCGATTGCGGGAGGGGCACAGTTGATTATAGGCCCGCTTAATAAGCAGCTTATTACTCAGTTAGCGGTAGGGGCGGAGTTTGCGGTGCCTGTTTTGGCTTTGAACTATGTAGAAGACTTGTTTAAAGTGAATTTGTACCAGTTTGCATTAAGTCCTCTTGATGAGGTGCGACAGACGACCAATCAAGCGCGGTTTGAGGGGCATAAAAATGCCATAATTCTCGCTCCAAATACAGTGGAAGGTGAGCGCTTAGCAACCTATTTCAAAAATGCATGGAACGATTTGGAGGGGAATGTACTGGGTGTTCAGACTTTTGATCAGAATGCCAAGGATTTTAGCTTTCCAGTAAGGCAGATGTTAAATATAAATGAAAGTCAATATCGTATTCAGGCGTTGTCCAAGTTTATTGCAAATATTCAATCTAACCCTTATCGGCGCCAAGATGTCGATGTTATATTTATGGTTGCACCCAATAAGGTAGCGCGTTTAATTAATCCACAGTTTTATCATAATCGTGCTGAGGCAATCGCAGTCTATGGCTTGTCAAGGGTTTATGGTGGGCAGTCTGCACCGAAAAAAGATATAGACTTGGAGGGGGTGGCTTTTTGTAGTATTCCTTGGTTATTTGAGCAGGCTTATCAAGGTGATTTAGATAAGCGCACGCTGCAAAAAACATGGGAGCAATTTCCAGATAGTTTTTTAAGTTTAATGGCGTTTGGTATAGATGCGTATAATGTAGTTGCGCAGCTTAATAAGCTGGATTCAATGCAGTATCAAGGTGCCACTGGAGGACTATCATTAAATACAGTTAATCGGATTGAGCGTCGGTTAGTCTGTGCTAAATTTAAGCAAGGCGAGGTATTGTTGCTTGATGCTGCAGAGACTGTTCCTGGTGATTTTAAATATAATAAGACTTCAGCACCCTTGTTAGAAAGAGATTGGCTTGTACAGCCTGAAGAAGGGTTAAATGCGTACTAAGGTAACGTCAATAGAAAAAGGCAATTTGTATGAAGATCGGGCTTTAAGTTTTCTTTTGCGGCAAGGACAAGTCTTGGTGGAGCGTAATTACTGGTGTAAATGGGGTGAGTTGGATTTGCTTATGGATGAAAACGGAGTTCTAGTCATTGTCGAGGTAAGGTACCGAAAAAATGATCGTTATGGCAGTGCATTGGAAAGCGTTACCTCGACCAAGCAAGCGCGCATTATCGCCGCGGCCAAGCATTATATAGTGGCAAAAAAAATTGATCAGCCAATTAGGTTTGATGTTGTCGCAATAACAGGAGATACTTCTCCTCAATGGGTAAAAAATGCATTTTAAAATATGAGTTTGCAAGCAAATATAAGTCATCAGATTACAGAAAGTATTCAAACACAACAGCTTATCTTGAGTGAATTGGCCGAGTTAATTGAATTTGCTGCACAGCAAATTGTTAACGCCTTGCTGGCAGATAAAAAAGTATTGAGTTGCGGAAATGGCGCGTCGGTTGCCAATGCTCAGCATTTTGCATCAATAATGGTTAATCGCTATGAGCGAGAAAGACCATCGTTGCCTGCGATCTCGTTGGTAAATGATGTGCAAATGATCACGGCAATCGCAAGTACCCAGCATTATGACGATGTATTTGCCAAACAATTGCGCGCTTTAGGGCAAGCGTCTGATGTCCTATTGCTTTATAGTACTGAAGAAAGTAGCTTGAATCTGGTTAAGTTAATTAATGCAGCGCACGATAAGAAAATGACGGTAATATTGCTTAGCGGAGAAAATGAGGGCTCTTTGTCTGCTCTATTACATGAGTTAGATGTATGTCTTTGTGTACCTAGCCAGTCAGCGGTAAGGATTCATGAAGCGCATCTTTTAATTACACATTGCTTGTGTGATTTGATAGATACACAGTTATTTGGTAATCAATTATTATGAAATTAAGCCTCGCGTTGTTTTTAATTTTTTGCTTGACAGCTTGCAGCAGTTTGGCAAATAGCCTTGCTGAATTAACCGGACTTTCGTTCTTGCATGATAGGCGTAGTAGTGTCGTTATTGCCTTGGATGAGAATATTGAGGATAGTGCAATCATTGAACTGCATGCTTTGGATGATGTAAAGGAGCGTGCGCACTTTAATATCACTTCCTATAATGGCAAGGTGCTGGTGACTGGTGAGGCTGAATCTGAAGCCATACGAGAAAAAATAATTGCCAATATACGAATTATTTCTGGCGTAAAATTGGTGCACAACGAAATGGTCGTAGCTCCCCTTTCGACTATGCAGGCGCGTGGTGAGGATGTCTTAATAACCATTAAAGTTAAAGATGCATTAACTAAGATAAAGGGAAAGCCGGGCTTTGATGCAACGCGCGTTAAAGTTATTACGGAAAGAAAAGTAGTGTATTTGATGGGTATTGTGCATGAGGAAGAGGGGGTTGCTGCGGCTAAAGCAGCGCAAAATGTTGCTGATGTTAGTAAAATTGTGGCTGTTTTCGAATACATTGACTATGCAGGAAAAAAAAATTAAAAAAGAAGATTTTTTTTGAATTAAAAAATTAATAAAGCTCTTCAAAATGGCGAGGTTAGTTGTTGTTAATTAAAGGATGTTTGCGCAATTAAGAAATTAAGCAAAGCTTAAGGTAGGGTGTGAATGGAATAAACAGAAAGTTTTTAATGAGTTAAGCGGAAGATTAGGATTTGACATAAGCCTGCTTTCTGATTTAAAGTTCTGTTCGCATAAAAATAAAAGTATGTAATAAAATTATAACTAAATCGGAGTACATAACATGGCAACACCATTAATTCAAATGGCATTAGATTCTTTAGATTTCGACGCAACTATCGCACTTGCTGAGCAAGTAGCCGAATCAATTGATATCTTCGAAATCGGTACACCATGTATCAAACACAATGGTATTAACTTAGTAAAAGAATTAAAAGCTAGATTTCCAAACAAATTGTTATTAGTTGACCTTAAAACAATGGATGCTGGCGAATACGAAGCAACTCCTTTTTATGCTGCTGGTGCAGATATCTGTACAGTATTGGGTGTTTCAGGATTAGCAACTTGTAAAGGTGTTATTGCAGCAGCAAACGCTCATGGTGCAGAAGCTCAAATTGATTTAATCAATGTTGACGATAAAGCAGCATGTGCACGTGCAACTGTAGAAGCTGGCGCACAGATCGTTGGTGTGCACACAGGTCTTGATGCACAAGCAGCAGGTCATACACCATTCAATGACTTAGCATTAATTGCTGACTTAGGCTTGAATGTGCGTGTTTCTGTTGCTGGCGGCATTAACCAAGCGACAGTTCAAGACGTAGTTCGTGCTGGTGCAGACATTATTGTTGTGGGTGCAGCTATCTATGGTGCAGCATCTCCTGCTCAAGCGGCTCGCGAAATTCGTGAATTAGTTGACGCTGCATAAGGATTGATATTATGCATCAACAACTTGTCGTAGATAAATTAACAAGTATTCTTGCTGCAACTGATGATTCATATGATGAAAAGTTGACAGCAATGCTTGATAAAGCAAATCGTATCTTTCTAGCGGGTGCTGGTCGTTCTAAACTTGTGGGTAACTTTTTTGCCATGAGATTAGTACACAGCGGTTACGATGTTAGTGTTGTAGGTGAGATTGTCACGCCAAGCATTAAACAAGGTGATTTATTAATTATTATTTCAGGCTCTGGTGAGACTGAACAGTTGATTGCCTTTACAAAGAAAGCGAAAGAAGTTGGCGCTGATATTGTGTTGATCTCTGCAAAAAGCGAGTCAACTATCGCTGATTTAGCTGATGGTGTGTTCCAGATCGGTACTCCTGATATGTACGCTAAAGTGAAGGGTATGCCTATGGGAACAGTATTTGAATTGTCAACATTATTATTTCTAGAGTCTACTGTTTCTCATATTATTCATGAGAAAGGTATTCCAGAAGAGATAATGAGAGAGAGACACGCTAACATGGAATAGAAAATAAACGAGTAGCTTTGCTACTCGTTTTTTTATTTCTTAAAAGAATTATAGAATAGACACCCTTTAATGCATGTCTATTTTTACGTTTAATAACTTATAAAATAACTCAGGAGAAGAATATGTCTTCGCGTAGAGAACTTGCGAACGCCATACGCGCTTTGAGCATGGATGCTGTTCAAAAAGCAAAATCAGGTCATCCTGGCGCACCTATGGGTATGGCGGATATCGCTGAAGTATTATGGAATGATCATTTAAAACATAATCCAACGAATCCAGAATGGTCTGATCGCGATCGTTTCGTGCTATCTAATGGTCATGGATCTATGTTAATTTATTCATTATTACATTTGTCAGGTTACGACCTGCCTATGGATGAATTAAAAACATTCCGTCAATTACACTCAAAATGTGCTGGTCACCCTGAGTATGGTTATGCGCCTGGTATTGAAACAACAACAGGTCCTCTAGGCCAAGGTATAACTAACGGTGTTGGTTTTGCTATGGCTGAAAAGTTATTAGCTAACGAATTCAATCGTCCTGGGTATGATATAGTTAATCACCACACTTATGTGTTTTTAGGTGATGGGTGCTTGATGGAAGGCATTTCTCATGAGGCTTGCTCTTTAGCGGGAACATGGGGCTTGGGTAATTTAATTGCGTTCTGGGATAACAATAATATATCTATTGATGGTCACATCGATGGCTGGTATACAGATGACACTGTTAGACGTTTTGAGTCTTACGGTTGGCATGTTATTTCTGTGGATGGGCACGATGCCGATGCAATTAATGCAGCCATTGTTCTAGCTAAAGCAGTTAAAGATAAGCCTTCTATGATTTGTTGTAAAACAATCATCGGTTTCGGTTCACCAAATAAATCTGGTAGTCATGACTGTCATGGTGCTGCATTAGGCGACGAAGAAGTAGCGCTAACACGTAAAGAGTTAGGTTGGACTCCTGCTCCTTTTGAAATTCCTGCTGATATTTATGCTGGTTGGGATGCTAAAGCTGCGGGCGCTGAAAAAGAATCTGCTTGGAATGCTAAGTTTGCAGCTTATGCAAAAGAATTTCCAGAATTAGCGGCTGAATTCAAGCGTCGTATGGCGAAAGAATTACCAGCAAACTGGAAAGCAGCAACAGATGCAATGATTGCTGATACTAACGAAAAAGCAGAATCATTAGCTTCTCGTCAAGCATCACAAAAAATTATTGCTGCATTAGCGCCGATATTACCTGAATTTTTAGGTGGCTCTGCTGATTTAACGGGTTCTAACTTAACCAGCTGTTCAAGTTTTAAGCATGTGAGCGGTAAAGAGCCTGGTAACTACATCTCTTATGGTGTACGTGAATTTGGCATGTATGCGATCATGAATGGTATGGCGCTACACGGTGGTTTAATGCCATTCGGTGGAACATTTCACATGTTTTCTGATTATGCGAAAAGTGCGTTCCGCATGGCTGCATTGATGAAAATTCGTACGGTTGCCGTTTTAACTCATGACTCTATCGGTCAGGGTGAAGACGGTCCTACTCATCAGCCCATTGAAAACACTGCTGCAATGCGTTTCATTCCTAATATGGATGTATGGCGTCCTGCAGATTCTGTTGAGGTCGCTGTTGCTTGGACTGCGGCAGTTGAGCGTTTAGATGGGCCATCTAGCTTAGTGCTAAGTCGTCAAGGCATTCCGGGGCGTAAACATGATGTTGCTGATTTTACTGCGATGCGCAAAGGTGCATACGTATTGTCAGACGCTAAAGGTGATGCACAAGTTATCTTAATTGCAACAGGTTCTGAAGTTGACTTGGCGGCTAAAGCTCAAGACGCACTTGCTGCTGAAGGTATTAACGCTCGCGTTGTTTCTATGCCATCGACTAATGTGTTTGATCGCCAAGATCAGGCTTATAAAGATAGCATCTTAACTCCAGGTGTTAAACGTGTTGCGATTGAAGCAGGTGTTACTGACTTCTGGCGTAAATATGTTGGCTTAGAGGGTGGCGTTGTTGGTATCGATACCTTTGGTGAATCTGCGCCAGGCGACGTATTGATGAAACACTTTGGTTTCACAGTTGAAAACGTTGTTAAAACTGTAAAAGAAGTTTTATAGTCTAAAAAACGTATAGAGGATATTTTTATCCTCATTTACGAATAGCCACTGATTAGTTATACTCTATCAGTGGCTTCTTTCGTTTCTTACGACATATAGGTGAATTGCGTGAAAAAAAATAATATCAAGAAAGGCCTATTTACAGCCTTATTCCTTGCAAGTCCTCTTGTAATGGCGGCGAATGATTATCCTGCATCGGATTTTCAACCCAAAGTTTTATTCCAAGATACAGACTATAAACATGAAAGCTCTTCTTCGGCGCACAGTTCAAGTGCGCCTTTAGGCGAAAAAACAAAGCCGGATGCTAATTATCCCGCAGCTACTTTTCAGCCAGAAGTGCTTTATCATGATACAGAATATAAGCATAAAAAAGCAGAGATAAACTCTGAGTCAATTACTTTAGCTGTGTGGACAGAAAAAGTAGAAGAAAAGGCCGCTGAGACTGCAGCTGAAGCAGAAGCAGAAGCAGAAGCAGAATCTTCAATGAATCCACTGTTTGCTATCGTGGTTTTAGGGGTTGCAGGATTCTTGTACTCTAAAAAATCTAAGGGAATAACTAAAACTAAAACTAAAGCAAGCACTGAAAGTGCAAACGGTTTAACTGGTGTAGCTAAATATTTACAGAGTAAAACGCCTAAACTTTCAGGGGTAGCAAAATACTTAGAGGCAAATCAACCAACACCTAAGTCAGGTGTTGCTAAATATCTTGCTCAAAAAATTGTAGAACAGAAAAAAGCTGCGGCAAACAAAACCACAGGCGTAGAAAAGTATATGCGTAACCAGAACCGGGGGTAAGTATGTTTGGCTTTATATCAGATATTTTTTCCAGTAAAAAATCATCCACTCAAGCTGTTTATCGTAGTGATGAAAGCGTAAGTGCATCTTCCGATGGGCAGCTGACTGGAGTTGCTAAGTATTTAAATGAGCACAGCACAATCTCTAGAGGCCCAAGCAGTGTTGAAAAATACCTACAAGGACAAGCGCAAAAAAGTGGTGTGGCTAAATATGTCGCAAGACAGGCTATTGCTGCTAAACAAGCTCAAGTTGATGTTAAAGGCGCAACAGGTGTAGCAAAATACTTAGCGGATAATGTTGATGCAAAGCCAGTCAAAAGTGGTGTTTCTAAATATTTGGCGACTCGCAAAGTAACAACAGTTACCAGTGTTAGTAAATATATGCTTAAACAGGCATTAGAAGCTAAAAACAAACCTGCAGTTGTGAGTAGTAAGCCGACTGGCGTTGCTCGGTATTTAGAGAGCAGACCAAAGCATACCACTAGCAGCGTAGCTAAATATTTAGCAAAACAGGCTAGTGCTGCAAAGCAAGTTGCTGCAGAAGCTATTAATGAGGTAGCTGATCCAGTTGTTGCTTTAACCGGTGTTGAAAAATACTTGAGTCAACAAGCGCGTTAGTTTGAATATTTAGTACTTATATTACTTTCAGTCTTGATAGGCGGGGGTAATAATGTTTGTTACAATAACTAAACAGGGCTATCAATCAAATCCACTTTTCTTAATTGCACACGAATTAAGAAAAGTGGATTTATTATTTTTATCTATTCAATAAAAATTAACCTGTTTTTAATCTTCTTTGAGTAAAAGATTAAAAGCTAGAAAAACTAAGCTTTAATAATATTTAGCTTAGTGGCGTAAAGATAGGTTTGATAAGCTCTCAAATTTATCGACGTATTTAGTGCGTTGTTTTTTCATTTTTAATTATAAAAGGTGTCAATATATGGCTAATTTATTAGATCAACTTAAAGCAGTAACTGTTGCTGTTGCTGATACAGGTGATATCGGTGCAATTGAAAAATTTACCCCCCGTGATGCAACAACTAATCCTTCGTTGATTACTGCTGCGGCCCAAATGCCTCAGTATCAAGGTATTGTTGATGATACTTTAAAGGGGGCGCGGACAACATTAGGCGCTGCAGCTTCTGCTGCAGAGGTTGTAAGCCTTGCCTTTGATCGCTTGGCGGTTTCTTTTGGGCTTAAAATTCTTGAGATCGTACCAGGGCGTGTTTCTACAGAAGTTGATGCACGTCTTTCTTATGATACAGATGCAACTATTGCTAAAGGTCGCGATTTAATTGCGCAGTATGAAGCGGCAGGGGTAAGCCGTGAGCGTATCTTAATTAAAGTTGCAGCGACTTGGGAAGGTATTCAAGCAGCCTCAGTTCTTGAAAAAGAAGGTATTCATACTAATTTAACTTTGATTTTCGGTAAGCACCAAGCGATTGCTTGTGCGCAAAATGGAATTACCCTAATTTCTCCTTTTGTTGGTCGGATTCTTGACTGGTACAAAAAAGATACAGGCCGTGATTCTTATGAGCCAGCTGAAGACCCCGGTGTTGTTTCTGTAACTGAAATTTACAATTATTACAAAAAATTCGGTTTCAAAACTGAAGTTATGGGTGCAAGTTTCCGTAACCTTGGTGAAATCACTGAGTTAGCTGGTTGTGATTTATTAACTATTGCGCCTTCTTTATTGGCAGAATTGCAAGCGACTGAAGGTGAGTTGCCGCGTAAACTTGATCCAGCGAAAGCGGTATTAATGGATCTTGAAGAAATCAATGTTGATAAAGCAACTTTTGATAAAATGCATGCGGCTGATCGTATGGCAACAGATAAACTTGCTGAAGGTATTGAAGGCTTTGAAAAAGCTTTAGTGACTTTAGAAGAAGTATTAGCTAATCGTTTAGCTGAATTAGAGGCTTGATTTCTACTTTAAGCGACTAAGAAAAAAGGCCTACTTAGTAGGCCTTTTTTTTGTCTAAAATTTAGCACGGCAAACAAAGTGGAGTAGTGGCCTTATCCCTCATATAATGCACAGGTCTCTACACAACTTTTATACTTTTAAATGCCATGAATTAAAAAGTCAAGTTACTCGCTCTCCTGACAGCTAAATGACAGTTACCCACATTTTCTGTGGATAGCAGTGTGCGTTATTTTTGCGTAACTCACTCAAGCCTTTGTGAATAAAGGTTTATCATTAGATTGTACAAATTTTATACAGGACTAATGCAACTGCAATCATTGCCGTTTTAAAAAATAGAATTTTAAATTTAATTATCGTTCAAGTAGCTGAAAATAAGTCATATAACTTATTTTTAGTAAATGGCCTCAGTTAGGGATAAGCCATTATACAAGTAACGGCAATAAGTCCTCTCTTCGTAATTTGAGAGTCGACTTTTTATTCTGATACGAGTAAGCCACCAAACAGGCAACAATATTGATCATATAATTGGTAAGCGAGCGGTGCCTCGAGTGCTCAAGCTGAAAAACATTTTTCAGCTTGAGCATTAATAGTCTCAATAATACTGCGCTTTTTGAGTAAAAGGTCATCGAAAGCAGCGATAACTTTCGGCTGCATATTTTTCTTAAGTGTCGTAATAAGCTCCACATCATTCGCAGCTAAAAGCTCCGTTAGCTTTTTAGAAATGTATCCTCTATCACCAAAAAGCTTGCCTATGATGTTTTTGCTTAGCTTCGGCACGGGCTTTCGATCATCAACATTCCCTCTAGTAATGGCAAATGACAGTATTTCTCCTCGGTCATCGACAATGATATGCAGCTTAAACCCATAGAACCAGCCGGGTTGATGACTTGCCGCGTTGCGCTTGCTCTTTGAACGTTTTATGTCGAGGAATACGGATGTTTT
>JACUUF010000030.1 GCA_014859465.1 Methyloprofundus sp. | reverse complement strand
ATAGCTGCCAGCTTGTTTAGGGACAAATACATAAAATGCGATATAAGCAGGAATTAACCAGAAATAAACAATCGGATGTAAAGTCCAGGCAAATAAGGTTCTGGCTAGCCCAGGATCAAGCGTATCCATTAAGCCTAAAGCTAAAGGAATTAATTGAAATAAAACTTCTGCAGCGACACCTGCGCTGGTCCATAACCATAAAAGTGCATTCGCTGTGGTCGCAAACATGGCTAACGGCACTGTTTTACCTGGGTTAGCTTTTTTCCATTGGTAAAACATAACGATCATAATGGCACACCAAACCCATGAACCGACAACTAATAAAGTCGCTCCAATATAAAAGGCGGCATGCGCGGTTACCGGTGGGTAAAAAGTATAGAGTACCGAAGCTAAACCACTGAGTAGTGGCACTGCCGCTATGACTACGCCAGTCAGTGCTATACCAAAACCAGCCCAAGCTAATTTAGGATTCCATACGGGTACATTTAGCGAGTTGCTTGCCGTGTAATAACCAAAACCCATAATGAAAAAGGTGGTTAATACAAAGGCCATTAAGACACCATGCGTACTGACGGAAGCGAAATAGACGCTAATAGAAGTAAGGGATTCAAATAATCCGCTCCGCTCTAAAACTTGAAATTCGCCCATAAAACAAGCAACGATAAACGCTGCAAACGCTACCCACATGTGGCTAAGCGCTAGATTTTTTGCTGTTGCATCATTCATTATTGCTTCCTTCATCTTCTATCGCTGTGTTTAACATAGCATTTTGCGTGGCTCTACTCGCTGCCCACTCTTCTTTTTCAATGACCAAGGCTTTACTCCACATATGATCATGGCCTAAACCACAATATTCATTACAGAGTATTGGATATTCGCCGGGGCGAGGGAAAGAGCTTTCTACTTGGGCAACATAACCGGGAACAATCATAGTGCTCATGTTAGTCATAGGCATATGTACGCCATGCAATACATCCATACTTACCCAGCGAAAAGTAACTTTGGTTTCTGTTGGTAAAATGATTTGCTTAGGGAAGAAAGCATAGCGGCCGGCAACCATACGCACGGTAATATCGCCATTGTCAGCGACTTGTACGCCTAAGTTATCTTCGTTAAATTCCTTACTTAAATGAATTTTTCGTGAATCAATGGTCTCTACATTGCTGGGCGCATTCACGCCATGAAATAAAGCATCTATCATAATAATAGCGACAAATAAGGAGACCATGCCGAGAGAAATAAGCACCCATTTTTTTTCTAAAGGATCAATATGCATATTTCACCTTAATTAATCATGCCACGAGATAGAAATACCCCGTAATATAAAAATAACCAAGCGGCAACCATTCCACCGCCAACAGATAACATTAATACCCACGTGCCTATGGGCGGACTTTCGAGTATTTTTTTGCGCTCTTCATCACTTATTTCGTTCATATTAAACCTCTTTGATTATTAGAAATAGATTAAAAAATAGGGGATATGCCTTATTAACATAGTTTAATTAAGGATACACTAATGTAGTATTTAGGGCAAAATGAGTAATGGTATTAGCGCTTGCTAGTTGTCGGCTTTAGACTAAATTATGCTAAACTAAAATCCAATTTAATCATTAACCTAGCGTTTTTTTGACTAAGAGCGCTTATTATTTGTATTTTATGATCATTGCATTTAGATTAAGGAAACAGTTATGCCTTTTATGAAATTACGTACCAATGTTGTTATTGACAGCGAAAAAACATCCGTTTTAATGAGTGAGCTGTCCCAGTTACTTGCACATGAAACGAGTAAGCCAGAGCGTTATGTCATGATAGATGTGCAAGGTGATAGAAATATGATGTTTGGTGGTAGCACTGAGTCTTTAGCTTTCGTTGAATGTAAGAGTATTGGTTTATCAACAGCACAAGCAAAGTCATTATCAAAATCAATTAGTGAATTATTAAGTATATGTTTGCAACTGAGTGCTGAGCGTATTTATATAGAGTTTAGCAATTGCCCAGCCGAATACTGGGGCTGGAATAGTTCAACTTTTGGTTAAATCTAGATCAAACCTTGCGACTTGTAGAGCGCAAACTGAAACATGGGAAGCTGTATCTTAAATCCTCGTATTTCACTAGTGTTTCATACGGCATTAGACAATTTAAAGTGGAATCAAGCAAATGATTAGAGTGCAGCTTTTTAATCCAATAACAGAGCAAATTGAAGTAGGTGGTGCAGAGTTAATAGAACGCTGGTCAGCAGATGAGTCATTAAAAATTTGGGTGGATTTACAAGACAACCCTGTTGACAGTGAACGTTGCTTTTTGGAAGAAACATTTGGATTACATCCTTTGGCAATTGAAGATGCGCAAAGGCAAAGACATCCGCCTAAATTAGAGCGTTTTGATGAAGTTGTGTTTCTTTTGTTAAAGGGCCTAGATGCGCAATCGGATAGTTTAGATTTTGGTACTATTCAACTGGCTATTTTTGTTGCACAACGCTTTATAATTACGCGGCACTCTAGCAATTCAATTAGTACAGATGCCTTGTGGGCGAAGGTAGGCGCATCAGGAAAATTATGGAGTAAGGGCGCTTTTGCACTCGCTTTAGATTTAATTCGTCTTGTCGTGGATCGTTATTTAGATATTTTACTTGATCTTGAACCTCGATTGGATCAGTTGGAAGATGAAATACAAGTGCAACCGAAAGATACGCTATTGCATGAGTTAAGTGACTACCGGACGCGTTTGAAAAAAATGCGCCGTTATTTAATCTATCAAGTGCAGCTATTTGGCGTACTGAAAGAGAGTGCTGATTACTCTATCGATAAATCGCTTGATCATGACATTGTCGATATTTATGAACGCTTAGAGCGAGCTAGTAGTTTGTCTAGTCTTTATACTGAGCTGGTGACTGATTTGATGGAGAGTTATATATCTCTTGCCTCGCATCATTTGAATAATATTATGAAAATTTTAACCGTAGTAACGGTGATTTTTGTGCCATTAACCTTTATGGCAGGCATTTATGGAATGAATTTTGAACATATGCCTGAATTGCATTATAAAAATGGCTATTATGCATTGTTGGGTATGATGATATTGGTTGCGCTTAGTTTGTTAATTATTTTTCGCAAAGTTAAGTGGTTGTAATAATGAGCTGGATGTTTTCAGTACTTTTGTTTTTTAGTGTAAGTGTGGCCGGCTTTAAATACCATATTAATCATCTAGGTTTTCAACAAAAATGCAAGAATCAAAAGTAAGTATTGGCTTAGTTAACCCTAAGAGTCCGGATAATGTTGGCTCGGTAATGCGTGCAGCAGGTAATTATCGTGTTGATAGTGTTTTCTTTACTGGGGAGCGTTACTTACGAGCCTTAGAATTTCAGACGCAGGCGGTTAATACCAGTCGACAGATTGGTCAGAATGTCCCTATTGCAAAAGTAGCAAGTTTGATCAATGAGGCGCCTGATAATATGAAAATAGTGTGTATAGAATTTGCTGAGAATGCGATTTCTTTACCTGAATATCAGCATCCAAAGCAGGCGCTGTATATTTTTGGTTCAGAGGATGGCACGATTAGCCAAGATATAATAGATAAGGCCGATGCCGTCGTTTACGTGCCTACTGTCGGCTGTATGAATCTAGCGGCAACAGTCAATGTGGTGCTTTATGATAGGTTAGCAAAATCTGCTCAAAGGATTGAAAGCAATGAGTTAATCCGCGCCAGCCGTGATAGGAATAATACTTTGCAGGTGTCTTTAGTAAATAAGGACTCTGGATTTAATTAAACCCGAAACTATCAGATTGCTAGGAATGGCAGTAACCTGAAGTCCTGTAGATCGGAGTCATAATGAAAATTGCTGTTTGTTATTTGTATTGTTGATTATGATTTTTGCCTTAAAAATTAAGTGCGCTTGTCTGAGGAATACATTTCTTATATACGATGATAAGATTTTCGGGCTAATATAGGAAATTAAATGTTGTTAATGCTCATTATGTAAAAATGTATCTATGGTTATTTCTAAACAACTAAAAGAGAAAGTCATTATTATTGCTGAAAGTGATCAGCAGTTGCGCGCTGAGATAAAGCTAAATCTCAATAATCATGGATTTTTAAATATCAAAATTGCCTTGGATGGTATGCAAGTCTATGAAATTCTTAGGTCATATTATGATGCGGCCGAGAAGATTGGCTTACTTATTGTTAATGAGCAGTTGCCGCAATGTAATGTGCTGGAAATGTGTAAGGTGCTATCAAGTAATGAGGCTTCATTGATACCCTTTGTTATTTTGGCTGCGGATGATCAGAAAGATAATATAGAAAATAGCGAGTTTAATGCTCAAGCTTTAATTCACAGAATGCTTTTGCCTATTAATTACTCGGTACTGTTAGACGCAGTTGGTTTTCAGTTGATGATGATGCATGAGCGCCATCTTAGGCGTAAACAGGAAGAGTTGTTAATTACAGAGTTGGCGGAAAGAAAGATTGTTGATGCAAAGTTGAAATATTTAGTCGGTCATGATGAATTGACCGGCTTAATGAATCGACGGAATTTTGAAGGTCAATTGCGCCTGATTCTTGGTCGTAGTCCAATGCGTAAACAAGAAGGCGCATTAATTTTTATTAATCTTGACCGGTTTAGCTTGGTTAATGAGCTGGAAGGCTTCGACGTTGGCGACAGGTTATTGGTAGAAGTCGTCACAATTATTAGAAAGCTGACTTGTAAAAGTGATTTATTCGCTCGGATTGGTGCTGATGAGTTTTGCCTTTTTCTGGAAAATAAAGCGGCACAAGAAATTAAGCAATTTGCCGAGCACTTGAGAAAAACCGTTTATCAACTTAAGTTCTCTAGTGGTGATGTGTGCTACAACACGTCACTATCCATTGGTATTGCATCCGTTAATACGGTAACGGCTGATTATCACCCCAATGAAGTAATTTCTAGGGCAAGGCAAGCTTGTCGTATGGCTAAGGAGCATGGCCGAAATATGGTGTGGTCTTATAATGAGGCTGATACTAAAGTGCAGGAGCGTAATAAGGATTTATATTGGGTTCCATTAATTAAAAAAGCACTTTTGGAGAAAAATTTTTTTCTCGTATTTCAACCTGTTGTTCATTTAAGTAGTGGTATTGTTTCTCACTATGAAGTTTTAATTCGTATGCGCGGGTTAGATAATGAAGTGATTAGCCCGGCTGAATTTATTCCTGTTGCTGAGCGCATGGGCTTGATTCATAGTATTGATCAATGGGTAGTGGAAAATGCTATTGATTTCCTGGCGAAACTTCCTGAGACATCTAAAATATCGCTCGCTATTAATCTTTCTAGTTTTGCTTTTCAGGATGACACCTTGTTACCTACCTTAAAAGAAAAATTATTACTGACTTGGGTAAGTGCTAGTCGACTTACTTTTGAGATTACTGAAACAGCCGCTGTTGAAAACTTTGAACAAACACGCCAAATGATTGCAGAAATTCGCTCTTTGGGTTGCAAATTTGCTTTGGATGATTTTGGTGCTGGTTTTTGTTCTTTTAATTATTTAAAAACCTTTCCTGTCGATTTTGTGAAAATTGACGGTCAGTTTATTCGCAATTTAATTTATGATGAGACTGATCAGGTTTTAGTCAAATCTATGGCCGAGATTGCTACAAATTTGGGAAAAAAAACCATTGCAGAATTTGTTGAAACACCCGAAGTTATTGCTAAGTTAAAAGAGCTGGGTATAGATATGGCACAAGGCTATATTTTTGGCAAGCCTGAACAGGCGTTACTGGCAACCAGTTCTATTGCATTGGATGGATTAATAAGACAAAGTGCCAAACCTAAGCGCTTTGCAAGTTGGTTTGGCGAAAAGATAAGTCAAATTGAATCGGATTAGTTAAGCGTATTCAATTTACAAACCAAACTCAAAGACCATTTTAATTGATAGATAGATAACGAAAATTATTGCGGCAATAAAAACCATCGTTTGCGCTGGGTTGTGCCATACATTCTTGAAAAATGTATTTTCTTCGCCACTTTGTTTTTGTTGTTGATACGCCTCTTGCAAGATAATGCGCCGCTGCTCTTGATATTTATTAATTAAGCTTCGGGCTTTGGCATAGTCTTGATCATCAGATAACCAGATGGCCGGCATTGAAATCCCCCAATTACCGGCATTTGTTTCATAAAAATTCAGCTGATTTTCTACTAATAAATCGCGAATGTCATCGGCTTCATCATCAGGTACGTGACGTAAAGAAAAGAGTAGTAAAGCCATTTTATGGTTTCTCGGGGTTGTTAAGTATATTTTGCACGGCTTTAATTACAAACAGGCGCGGGGATTGCGCTGTTTCTTGCATGCTATGAATAACAGTAATGGCGAATTGATGGCTGTCTAACTGTTGATACCAATCAGTCACCGCACTCATTTCCTCCTGCCCACCCGCATGACCTGGGTAGCATACAATACTGATAATGCCGCTGGGTGAGAGTATTTTAAGTGCCTGATTTAAAGCACTTAAGGTACTCTGAGTTTTGGTGATAATGGTCGTATTGCCGCGCGGTAAATAGCCGAGATTAAAGATAATAACGTCCATTTTTTCACCTGCTGGAATATGCTGGCGCAGCTGCTCATGACTCTCATGGATTAAGACTACTTTATCAGCTAAGTGATGCTTTTGTAATTGCTGATAGGTGCTATCAAGCGCCGCTTGTTGTATATCAAAAGCATATACTTTAGCGCTATGCCTGGCTAAAAACAAAGTGTCGTGACCATTGCCCATGGTGGCATCAAGCGTTATGCTCTTTGCTGAGAGTCTGCTTTGAATAGTTTTATGTGCTTCAGTCACTAATGCGTGCTGAGTAAAGCGCGTACTTAACATGAGGCTGGCGGGGTCAGAATAGTATTTTGTGCAGGTCGGCTATTATCTAGCTCTGGATAGTCTAAGGTATAGTGCAAACCGCGACTTTCTTTACGTGCTAAGGCACTTTGAATAATTAAATCAGCAACGATAACTAAATTACGCAGTTCTAGTAAATCACTGCTAACGCGGTAATTTTGATAGTAATCAGTAATTTCATTTTTCAGCAATTCTAAACGCCTTGCCGCTCTTTCTAAGCGCTGCGTAGTACGCACAATACCCACGTAATTCCACATAAAACGGCGTAATTCATCCCAATTGTGTGCAATCATAATTTCTTCTTGCGACTCAATGACTTGAGATTCATCCCAATCGGGTATTTCAGGTAAAGGCTTAGTCAGATCCTGCTTTAAAATGTCTTCACAAGCCCGATCAGCAAAGACTAAACATTCTAATAAGGAATTACTGGCCATACGGTTTGCGCCGTGCAAACCCGTATGCGCCGCTTCACCAAGCGCATATAAACCAGGAATATCGGTACGCGCATAATCATCGGTCATTATGCCGCCACAGGTATAGTGTGCCGCAGGTACGACAGGAATAGGGGACTTAGTAATGTCGATATTAAATTTAAGGCATTGTTGATAAATAGACGGGAAGTGGCTTTTGATAAAGTCAGCAGATTGATGACTAATATCCAGATAGACGCAGTCTATCCCGTGCTTTTTGATTTCATGATCGATGGCGCGGGCGACTATATCGCGTGGCGCCAGTTCTGCGCGTTCATCATAATTCGGCATAAACCGAGAGCCATCGGGTAAAATCAGTTTACCGCCTTCACCGCGTACCGCTTCACTGATTAAAAAGGAACGGGCATCGGGATGATATAAACACGTTGGGTGAAATTGCATAAACTCCATATTAGCGACACGACATCCCGCACGCCAGGCAAGTGCGATACCGTCACCCGTTGAGATTTGTGGGTTCGTGGTATATAAATAAACTTTACTTGCGCCGCCTGTAGCAATGGCAATTGCATTGGCTGCGAGTGTTTTAACTTGATTGTTTAGGGTATCTAAAACATAAGCACCGATAATGCGATGCCCATTTAAACCCAGCTTTTTAGTGGTGATTAAATCTACCGCATTATGATGCTCTAATAATTCGATATTGGGGTGTTGTTTTGCTTTGGTAATCAAAGACAGTGAAAGGGCTTTTCCGGTGGCATCGGCATTGTGTACAATGCGCCTCTCTGAATGTCCGCCCTCTTGATTGAGATGTAATTCTGATTCGCCTTTTTTATTTTTTCGCTCGGTAAATTCCATGCCTTGTTGATGCAAAAAATCGATACTTTTTTTTCCGTAGTTGACGGTCAGGCGGACTATCTCTGGATCACATAAATCCGCACCGGAAATTAACGTGTCTTCAATATGCGATTCGAGCGATGCTTGTTGTGCATCTAAAACCGCAGAAATACCGCCTTGCGCATAGAAAGTACTGCCTTCGGTGAGAGCAAATTTAGATAAAACAGCAACCCGGCAATGCTCTGCTAGTTTAAGTGCTAAACTAAGCCCCGCACCACCACTGCCTATAATAAGAACATCGTAATTTTTTTGTTTAGACATGGCGTTAAGGACGATTATGATGCGGTGAAAAAAGACGAAAATAAAGTATCATCGGTGATTATTAGTTATAAAATGCTCATCTGCTATAAGCGAGCGAAGATTTGGCATTATATCCGTAGTCCAGGATTTTAAGAAATTTCCTTGCTATAAGGCGGAATAAGTTAGTTAAGTATCAACAAACAACAGAGTGAACTAGATTAAATAAGGGGTTTTTAGTTTGAAATTTAAAGTTTTTTTGTTTTTTATTGCTTTAATTAGCATTGTTTCATCTGTCTTGCATGCCGCACCTGAAAACGCAGTTAATACCAAGGTCAACTTTGAAATCACCCGCGATAATATACAAGCTAAGATAGAAACCATTAATGCTAAGCAGGGTATTGATGAAGTAAGTAAAGGCAAAGAGATTAAATGGTACCAGTTAGCCGATGAGAATATTGCCAATGAAGAATGGTATTTATTTCTTTCCAAAAACTATAAAGAGATACTGGAAACGGCATCGAAAAATCCCACAAAGAAACAAACTAGCAATATCTTTTCCGGAAAAACACCTATTAGCGAAAAGGATAAAAATTTATCAGAAGATGTGCTGGCTCTACAGATAGTTAATTTAAAAGAAGAGCTGCGCTCAATAACTAATGTTCTGAATAAATTAGCAACAGACTTAAGTCAATATAATGATCGGCCACAGCAAATTAGAGAGGAGATGCAGGCGGCACAAACTAAGCTAGCACAGGTTAAATTGGATATGGCGGCACCCCTTAAGCCAAATGAAAATAAATATGAATATGCAGCTCATCAGGTCTATTTACAGTCATTAATAAGGGCATTGACCGCAGAAATCACGAAATTAGACTTGGAAACGGCTAGTAATCCAATACAGATTCGTTTAGCCAAGCAAGAGCAAGAGTTGTTAGTTAATCAACAAGAAAAATTGACCGCTATGATTGCTGAGCGTGAACGGTGGATGAATGAATTTCGTGCTAAAAAAGCAACCCAATTGGAAGAAGAGATATTAAAGGCGCGGCAAGATAATCTCAAAAGACCTTTAGTTATCCAAGAGATCGTTAATAACACTATCAATTGGAGTAGCTCTCTACAGCAAGTCATTCAAGACACTAATCAGCACAGTCAAATGATCGATAAAATGGATGCTTACAGACAGGAAATAAGCGACTATTACAAGCATGCTGACACAAAAATTAAATTAGCTGGATTAAGTCCCGCTTTAGGCCGCGTGCTGCGCGAGCAAAAGCGAAGTATGATTAATGAAAGAGCTAAATATCAAGTGGGCACTAATATTCAAGATGAAGCTAATTTAATAAGTTTGGAACAATATAAAGTTGAAGATAGGCAAGCTCAGTTACGTAATATTGAAGCGCAAACAGAAAAATATGTTACTGAGTTGCAAGCAGAAAAACAGGGACAGATCACAGCAGAAGAGCTAAAGGAGCGAACTGAAGAAATACACAATTTATTGATTAAGGAAGATCAAGTATTGGATGAATTAAATATTGCCTATTCGCAAGGCTTAAGAGTGCTAGGGGATTTTGATTTTTCCAAACAACAATTATTAATGGAAATTAAGCGCTATGACGCCTATTTGAATGAGCATTTATTATGGGTACCTAGCTCCAAGGCTATCGATTTTACTTTTCCAATAGAAATATATAATTCCGTAGTTTGGCTCTTTTCACCGACTAATTGGCTGAAATTAAGCAAATATTTTTTAGTTATTCTAAAAAGCCAGTTACTTCTGAGTTCTTTAGCACTTATTGGGCTTGCACTTTTAATTTATGCCAAAAGCTTTATTAAACAAAAAAAAGTATTGCTTAAGTCGCTTGTCTCGAAGCACTCGACCGATAAAATCAGTTATACCTTTGAGGTTTTACTTTATAACTTAATTTTAGTCATGCCAGCGCCTTTGGTTTTGTCTTTTGTTGGCTATATGCTCGCCGCAGTGCCCTACGAATATGGCTTTAGTCGCGCGCTTGGTGCAGGACTTTATGGCGCTGCTTTTGTATTATTTATGCTCAATTTCTTTCTGAGATTTTTTGAACCTGATGGCATTGCCGCGCTACATTTTAAATGGCAAGAAAACACGGTTTTGTGCTTAAGAAAACAAATATCTTGGATGCGCTTTATTGTTGTTCCCAGTATTTTTGGCATTTATATGACCATTGTTATGTCTGCTGCTGAGCACAGTGAAAGCTTAGGGCGCTTAGCCATGATAGTTTTTATGAGTGTGTTATGTGTGTTTTTTATGCGGGTATTACATCCTAAAAAAGGCGTATTTAGTCGCTATTTTTTGAACCACCCTAAAGTATGGTGGACCAAACTCAGATATGTTTGGTTTGTTGGTGCCCTTAGTATTCCATTAGTCATTATAGGCTTTACTTTGATGGGCTATTTTATTAGTGCATTAGAGCTACAAAACAAAGTCGTTATCACGATGCGTATGATATTTGTCGCTATTATTGTCCATAGTATGGTGTTGCGCTGGTTAACTTTAACTAATCGGAAAATGGCGTTAAAAAACCTACGCCAAAAGCGTAAAGCACAAGAAACCAGTGAAAAATCGATGGAGACTTTAACTAGCGAAGAAATATTAGCGCAAGAAGAAGTATTAGATATACCCAAAATAAACGAGCAGACGGTTAATGTTGTTAATATACTGATCATTGCCAGTTTGGCGGTAGGTTTCTCCTTGTTATGGAGCAATATGGTGCCCGCCTTTTCATTTTTACAGAATATTGTGCTCTGGCAGCATATTGTTAATGTTGAGGGTCAAGACGTACTTCAAGCGATTACTTTGGTGAATTTATTGTTTGCTGGACTCTATGTTTTTATTGTTGTCAATGCAGTGATTAACTTTCCAGGGGTGATGGAGTTATTGTTTTTTAGAAACTTTAATATAGCAGCAGGGACACGTTACGCAATCAATCAAATGGCAAAATATATATTAATTGTCATTGGTTTTATTTCTACTGCCAATGAATTAGGCGGTAGCTGGTCGCAAGTGCAATGGCTTGTTGCTGGCTTAACAGTAGGTTTAGGTTTTGGTTTGCAAGAGATTTTTGCCAATTTAGTATCGGGGGTTATTTTATTGTTTGAACGTCCAATCCGCGTCGGTGATACAGTCACAATTGATGGTAATGATGGCACAGTGATGCGTATACAAATGCGCGCAACCACCATTATGGATTGGGATAAAAAAGAAGTGATTGTGCCTAATAAAACATTTATTACTAATAAATTAGTAAACTGGACCTTAACAGAGACGGTCACCCGCGTGGTTATTCCTATCGGGGTGTCTTATGGCACTGATGTCGAGGTTGCACATAAACTTATTTTAGACACGATACGCTCAACGCCTTTAGTCCTAAAAGATCCAGAACCCGCTGTATTATTTGTCGAGTTTGGTGATAGCTCACTTAATTTTTCTGCGCGGTTTTTTGTCAATGAATTAAGTCATCGTTTACCTGTTACGCATGATATTCACATGCGCATATTGGCCGCATTTCGTAAGCAAGGCATTGAGATCCCATTTCCGCAACGCGATGTGCATATACATCAGATACAGGCGTAAACCTTTGATCGTGCGACCTACTAGGGCGGACTGAAATATGTCCTTATTTTTAGGATTGTTTCAGATTTTAAAACAGCCCTGAAAATAGCTGTACATCAACCCATTCGCCTTTCTCTACGGTACTTCTATCATGCTCTAAAATAATAAAAGCATTAGCCGTACTCATTGAGCTTAAAATCCCTGAGCCTTGCTTTCCGGTCGTTTTGACTTGCCATTCGCCATTTTCAGTTTGATTGACAATGCCGCGTGGAAATTCGGTTCTACCCGGCTTTTTACGTAATGTTTCTAAGCTGCGTGCTTTTATAATGGGTGCGATAGCTTGGTTGGTAATACCTAGCATTTTTTCTATGGCCGGGAGTACAAATTGATAAAAAGTAAGCAGTACGGCAACGGGGTTACCGGGTAAGCCAAAGAAGCTGCTTTGTTTGATCTTACCAAAAGCGATAGGTCGTCCAGGTTTTATAGCCACTTTCCAAAAATTAATCTGGCCGCTGGTTTGCAGTGCGGCTTTGGTAAAGTCAGCTTCACCAACGGATACGCCCCCCGTGGAAATAATAACATCGGCATAATTGGCGGCATTATTAAAGTTATTTAATAGAACAGTTTCTTGGTCTCGAATAATACCTAAGTTAATAATTTCAATATCGGGTCTATCGAGAGCGGCAAGCAGGCTGTAACGATTACTATCATAAAGCCCACCGGCAGGTGGTGTCTGTGCAAGGCTGTAGATTTCATCACCGGTAGAGGCAATGGCAATGCGTAATTTACGTATTACTTTAATTTCTGGTAGTCCTAATGACGCTAATAGACCAATGTCGGGTGGTGTTAGCTTTTTCCCCACGGTTAATACTGTTGCGCCTTGACTGATATCTTCACCTGCTAGGCGGACATTTTGTCCTGCTTTATGGCGTGCATCAATCAGGATGGTATTTGCTTCGCGTTGACAGTGTTCTTGCATGATGACGGTATCTAAACCTTGTGGCATCGGTGCACCGGTCATAATACGTATACAATGCTTAGGTAAACATAAATCACTAAAGAATTGTCCGGCTAGAACCGTGGCTTGAACGGTGAGCGTACATTCCTTATGCTCGCTAGGCAAATCGCGACTGTGTAATGCATAGCCATCGACAGCGGAATTGGTGTGTGCAGGAACATTGATCGGGCTAATAATTGCTTCTGCTAAGCAACGACCTTTTGCCTTTTCTATGGGAATTTGTTGCTGATCTTGAATGGTGCTTATGTTATCCAAAATCATTTTTTTGGCGCGTTGAAAGTGGATTAAATCTGTTTCATTGCCATCAGAGCAGTTTGCTTGAGTTTTGATCATTTGCGTGTTGAAGGACCGTTGAGAGGTAAGCCATTTGCCATATAGCTTAAGAAAAATTCGAGTTGGCGCAATGCGGGACTTTGGGCGGCATCAATTGGCGCGCGAATCAATTTATTACAGTCCATAAAGCGGCGGTGTAAAGTGCCCATTTCTCCGGTATTTAAACGATAGGCAGGCCAGTGCGTCGTGTGTCCCAGCGCGGGGCTAAGTATTTCTGAGCGTATAAATTTTCCGGCATTATCTACATGACAACTGGCACAGGAAAAATTAAGTTGCCCGCGACGTTGATAAAAATAGGCTTTACCTTGTGCATAAGCAGCCAACGCTTGCTGAGAATGCTCGGAGATTATTGTGTTAATCAGTTGTCCACGGGAGGTGAAAGCCATATAGGCGAGAATCTTAGTTATTTCACCTTGCGCATAAGCTAGTGCTGGGGCTTGATTTTGCAGGCGGCAATTATTAATCGCGCTAGCTAAGGTAATAATGTCTTGTTTTTGTTCATCCCAATACGGATAGTTTTGCGCAATCGCGATGCCTTTATTCGGGAAGCAATCGGCGTAGTGAGCACCATTATGAAAAGGGCGATTAAACAATTCCTTACCTTCTTCTAAAGCAAATTCATAAGGCGGAAAGGCTTCGATGGCTTGCCAGGAATTTTTTGCATCGCTATCAATGGCATAAACGCCATGCGCATAATCAGCAAGTTGTAATTGTGGGAATATTTGTTGGTAAAACTCTAGTATTTGTTTTCTATCTTGCTCGGGACTTGCCAAAGCTAATGAGCTGGAGATAAGCAAGCTTATAAAGAGGCAAAAAACAACAATGGACAATTTCATGGAATAATATGCGTTAGGGTATCGCTATAAGCTAAATTATCTTGCCAGCTAATACTGACTGTATCGCCCGCTTTGGCTGATTTTATTTTAAAAGAGAAAAAAGGATTTTTAGATACACCATAGCCCATTTGGCATTGACTCATCACTTTGCCATTATGTGTCAGGGTTAAAGTTTGTATGAAATGTGCAGGAATCAGTTCACCTGTGGCGTCATTTTTATTGTGGCCTGTTTCCATCGGGTGAGCAATTAAAGTACGGATCAGAGTGTGGTCTGCAAAGCGTTTGCTGCGAATTTTAATGGTTGACATATTAACCTCCACAACCGCCTAAAGTAACTTTCACCTTTTGCCGTGTTTGATAGTATTGATCTTTGGCCTTTAATACGACCATCACATCACAAGTCTCTTGCATTTTAAAGCGCGCTCCTAGATAGGTTTCTAAATCAGGATTAAGACTAAATTGAGCAATAAGTGGTACGGGATTTTTTTCCGATAAGATGTAGATAGTATCAACATCTGGAATAGTACTGCTAATAGTAATTGGGACAACTGAACCGTTTTCTGCTGTATTTGGTAGTTGTAAACTGATGCGATCACTCGTGTGTAGCTCTTGATCGGGAAAGAGTTGGGTAATCGACTGACTGATAGTTTGTCGACTGAAATGATTGGCTATCCAGTTAGCTAAGCTGACTTGAGAGAAGCTTAGACCTAGAGCATAGCTAGTTAATGCTAGGGTTTTTTTAACAAAAAGACGACGTGTTGTAAGCATAAGTTTTTATCTCATGTTTTTATCTATTAAGTGACCAAATATAATCCACGACATGATCTACTTCAGCGGGCGTTAAAATTTTATTTTTGCCAAAAGGCGGCATGCTGGTTTGCGAGTTAAATTGTGTCGCATCCCAGATAAGTACCTTTAAATCCGCTTTGCTTGTAAAACGCGTTTGTATATGTTGCAAAGCAGGTCCAATATTGCCGGGCGCTTCGCCCTCTTCTATAACATGACAGGCCAGACAATTACCTTTGTTGCGTTGGAAGCTGAGTTGTTTACCTATGCTTAAATCTTGCTGCGCTTTAGGGTAAGTGCATGCCGAGACCAGTACCAGTAAAAATAGAGCTGCGTGTGTTTTCATTTGAATAAAGCTTGATAGGCTAACACCGACTGGTACGGCGCTTGATCAAAAATACCCCCTATCACCGCTAACATATCTGCTCCCGCTGCTAATAACTCAGCGCCATTGCTGGGTAATATACCGCCAATAGCAACAATAGGCACTTTGATGCTGTTTTTTGCATTCTGTAAGGTGGCAATATGTGCGCGGGCAGCAAGTGGCTTGGAATTGGAGGAAAAAAATCGCCCGAAAGCAACATAATCAGCGCTGTTCTGTTCGGCTTCTAATGCGCGCTCTACGCTGTCATAACAAGAAACACCTATGATTGCATTTTTACCTAAGATTTTACGCGCATAATTGAGTTGGCCATCATCTTGGCCAATATGTACGCCATTAGCACCAATAAGTTTGGCCAGCTTGATGTCGTCATTAATAATCAAAGGGATATTATGTGCATGGCAAAGCTCTTTTAATGCCCCCGCTAAATAAACAGCATCAATAGCTTGCTTATCACGGTACTGCAATACGCTAATGCCGGCTTTAAGGGCGGCGCTGACTTCATTTATAATTTGCTCTGGCGTTTTGTTTTCTGTTTGGGTAATGGCGTACAGACCTGTTCGCGGAAACATCATACGTTTTCTTGCATCCAAAATAAGCGATTTGGAATATGCTGTCCTTTACCCGGTTGATAGCCTTCATTTAAGCTGCTCCATGTATATTCTTGTGCCTCTAAGATACAGGTTTCAACTTCTAAGCCATGCGCCAACATTGCCGCGATGCTGGATGCTAAAGTACAGCCTGAGCCATGATAGCTGTGATCCAACCTATCCCAAGTGTAGGTTTCTATGCATTTACCTTCATTAAATAATTGGTTATTAACCATGGGGGTATTTTCATGCGAACCGGTAAGCAATACGTAATCACAACCTAGATCTAATAGCTTGAGGCCTGCTAATTGCAAGTCATCACACTTTGCTAGTTGCCTTGCTTCTACACTGTTTGGGGTGAGGATGGTTGTGCGGGGTAATAGTAACTCGATAATGCTATCAATTAATTCATTATTAGATAAAACGGCGCCGCCACCGGCTGCTAAAACAGGGTCTAAAATAACCGGTAATGCCGAGTATTCAGTCAGAATAGTATGAATTGCTTTCGCGCTTTCCACGCTGCCAATCAGACCAATTTTAATGGCTTTAACCGGCAAATCTTCTAAAATAGTGCGCGCCTGAGAAATAATAGCGGCAGCTGATTGAGGCAGCATGTTCTTTACATTGCACGTATCTTGTTCAGTTAAGGCGGTTATTACACTTGCTGCATGGCATTGATGGCTAATAAGTGTTTCAATATCAGCTTGTATACCCGCTCCACCACTGGGATCATGTCCAGAAAAGCAAAGCACTACAGGTTTACGTATTTGATTCATAATATTAAAGAGTGATGTTGAAAATATGCTGCTATTTAACCAGAAAGTTATAAAATTTTCCGTAATAATTACCAGTTTTGTATTATTTCCTGGCTGTGCCTTTATCCAAGAGCCGCTGGGTCAAAAAAATATAGCGCAACTTAGTCAGCATGCAGAGTCGATTTTTAGACGGCAAAATATAGCAAGCAGTCAGGTTATCATCTTGACCATGGATGAAGAAAATAGTGTTTTATCAGCTGCTGAATTAACCATGCAGGAAGCATGTGCGGCACTTAATGCTTATGTTATTCGAGCCATTAGTGGTGACGATTTCTTAATGCTTGATTTTTTGGCGCAACAGCGTGTTATCAGCACTTTAGATGATTGTGATGCAGCGACAAAAAAATTAGAGTTGCTTTTGCAGAGGCCTATTTTGATTGGGGGCTAAAAATTTTCTGATTGCACATAGCACTTGCTCAGTTGCTGTTATGTAATGGCTGAAGTTTATAGAAATATGATTTCTATAAACTTCAGATTTACTTTATTTATAGCTTATAAAGTGCGATATAAAGCGAGATATTGCTCAGCGCTTTGTTGCCAGGAAAAATCTTCTTTCATGGCATTTTTTTGCAGTTTCTGCCAAACCTTTTTGTTGTCATAAACAAATAACGCTCGTTTAATTGCTTCTAGCATGGCGCTGACTGACGCTTCATCAAAAACAAAGCCTGTGGCTGTTTGTTGAGCAACTGTTTCTGGCATAGCATCTACTACCGTATCTGCTAACCCCCCCGTTCTCCTTACAATAGGTAGTGTCCCATAGCGCTGACTATACATTTGATTGAGCCCGCAGGGTTCAAAGCGCGAAGGCATTAAAAACATATCTGAACCTGCTTCGATTAAATGCGCAAAATCTTCATCATAGCCAATAGTGACGGAAATTTTTTCTGGATATAATGAGCTTAGGTTTTTTAATTGATGTTCATAGCTTTTATTGCCCGCACCTAATAAAACAAATTGTAGTGGATATTGAGCTAAGCTTTCTAAGCATTTAATCACCAAATCAATGCCTTTTTGATCCACTAAGCGGCTAATAAGGCTAATCATGGGTATAGTTGGATCTTCAGGAAGAGATAGTTTTTGCTGTATGGCTGTTTTGTTGAGTGTTTTTTTCGTCAAAGTCTCGGCAGTATAAGTTTGTGCTATACGCTTATCAATTGCAGGATTCCATTGGTCTAAATCAATGCCATTGATAATGCCATTAAGGTCATGTTTTCGATAACTTAATAATCCTTCTAAACCATAGCCAAAGTCAGCGGTTTGAATTTCTAACGCATAGTTAGGGCTGACTGTCGTGATATGGTCTGCACAAGAAATGCCGCCTTTGATAAAGGACATCATGTCGTGATATTCCAGTGCCGCAGGTTGCCATAATTGTCCGGGCAAACCTAAGGCATGAAAAGTTTGCTGTGGAAAGACGCCCTGATAAGCCATATTGTGTATGGTGAATACCGTAGAAGGGCGTAGAGGTTCTAGTGTTAATAAGGCGGGCACTAAACCACTTTGCCAGTCATTACAATGCACAATATCGGCTTTCCAGTCTAAATAAGCACGATTTTGAGCAACTTCAACAGCAATACGACAGAATAATGCAAACTTCTCTGCACTGTTAGCCCAAGCATTACCAAATTCATCCGTGTATGGATTGCCTGGCGTAGCAAAATACTCAGGACAATCCACTAACCAGACAATAACAGTACTATTGGGTAACTGTGTTTCGAAGATATTGACATCGCGATTATTGACCCTAACTGTACTGCGATACAGTGGTTCCTCGGTTAATTTAATGCCATGATATTTAGGCAGAATAATACGAATATCTTGGCCTAACTCAGATAATGCAATCGGTAAGCTTCCTGCAACGTCGGCTAAGCCGCCAGTTTTAATTAGGGGATGAACTTCACTAGTGACAAAAAGTATTTTTTTCATAACTATAATTTTAAAACAATGCCTGCTAAAGGAGGGATGGTTAGATTGACTGATTGATCTTGGTTCATCCAAGGTGTATTTTCAGACACGATGTAACCGTTACCAGAATTACTGCCCGCATAATATTCTGAATCAGAATTAAATATCTCATGGTAAGTGCCCGCTCTTGGTACGCCAATACGATAGTTTTCTCTTGGTACAGGCGTGAAATTTAAAATAACAATTAAGGTTTGATCTTCAGTTTTACGCGTAAAACTAATAATAGATTGTTCAACATCATGGCAGTCAATCCACTCGAAACCTTGATTATCAAAATCATGCTGGAACAGTGCCGGATGTTTAACATATAGTTTGTTTAAGTCTTTGACCAGGGTTTGTATGCCTTTGTGGTAAGAATAATCTAATACATACCAATCTAATGCTTGATTGAAATTCCATTCAGTTCCTTGGGCAAAATCACACCCCATAAATAGTAGCTTCTTGCCAGGATAGGTAAACATAAAGGTATATAACAAACGCAGGTTGGCAAATTTTTGCCATTCGTCGCCCGGCATTTTATTTAGCATAGAGCCTTTACCGTGAACGACTTCATCATGCGAAAAAGGCAGCATGAAATTTTCAGTGAAGGCATAGAGCATACCAAAAGTTAACTGATCATGATGGTGGCGACGATGTATAGGATCTTGCTGCATGTAAGACAGCATATCGTGCATCCAGCCCATATTCCATTTCATAGAAAAGCCTAATCCGCCGGTCCATGTAGGGCGTGTCACTTGTGGCCAAGAGGTGGATTCTTCGGCAATAACTACGGTGCCCGGGTGTTGCTCGTGAGTAACGGTATTTAATTCACGTAAGAAATCGATCGCTTCTAAGTTTTCATTGCCACCATACTGATTAGGCACCCAATCGTTTGCTTCGCGAGAGTAATCAAGATAAAGCATGGAGGCAACGGCATCAACTCGTAAGCCATCTAAATGAAACTCTTCTAGCCAGAAATAAGCACTGGATAATAAAAAGTTTTTAACTTCATTGCGGTCGTAGTTATAGATCAAGGTTCCCCAGTCACGATGCTCACCTTTACGCGGATCTTCGTGCTCATAAAGGGCGCTACCATCAAAACGGGCTAAGGCAAACTCATCTTTAGGGAAGTGGGCAGGTACCCAATCGAGAATGACGCCGATATTATGTTGATGGCAATAATCGATAAAATAACGAAAATCATCCGCACAACCATGGCGACTCGTAGGAGCAAAATATCCTGTAGTTTGGTATCCCCATGAGGCATCAAGAGGGTGCTCGGTAATAGGCAGGAGCTCAATATGAGTGAAACCCATATAGATGACATAATCCACTAATTCATGTGCAAGGTCGCGATAATTTAGGAAGTTTCCTTGTGCGTCGCGCTTCCATGAGCCTAGATGCACCTCATAAGTTGACATGGCTTCATGTAGCCAGTCATGCTTGGGGCGTTTCATCATCCAAGCCTCATCGCTCCAAGTATATTCAGCTTCATCAATAATGACTGAGGCTGTTTGTGGGCGGAACTCAAACTGTTGTGAATAAGGGTCTGTTTTTACTGAAATTTGATGGGTATTGCGGTTCAGAATTTCATATTTATATAAGCAGCCAACCGTTATTCCAGGGATAAAAATTTCCCATATACCACTGCCGCCTAAAGTCCGCATGGGATGACAGCGGCCGTCCCAAGAATTAAATTCAGAAACAACACTGACTCGGCCTGCATTAGGAGCCCAAACAGTAAATAACACGCCTTCTATGCCATCGACTGTGTGTAAATGAGCGCCTAATTTTTTATAAATATGCCAGTGCCGGCCTTCAGCAAATAAGTGTTGATCAAATTCAGGTAGCTGCGAGCTAAAAGAATAAGGGTCATATTGCGTGTGCTTGTTACCGGCTTTATCAATATATCTTAACTGGTAATGTTGCGGTAATGCTTTGTCGTCTATAATAGATGCTTGAAAAAAATCTGTATCAGGTATACGTTGTAGCTGAACTTTAGGTGTGAGGATTTCTACAGATTCAGCATAAGGTAAATAAACCGTAATGGTCGTGTTAGTATCTTTTTGATGTCGTCCGAGAATAGAGAACGGATCATGATGCTTTGCTTCAGATATTTTTAACAATTCAGAATCAAGCGGATTTATTTTTGTTGGCTTGTTTAGCTTGTTCATTTTGCAATGCCTCAGGTATAGTAGAATTAGTTTTCTTGGAATGGTAACAAATTAAAGCACAAATGTAATAGCCTATTTAATAAAAGAGGAAATCTATGTCGTACGAAAAATCGCAACATCATGACCGCTTTGTCAGTCATTTAACACGTAATACCATTGCTTTAATTTTAGCGGGTGGTCGTGGCTCTCGACTGAAAAATATGACCGATTGGCGTGCAAAGCCGGCTGTTCCTTTTGGTGGAAAGTTTCGTATTATCGATTTTCCCTTATCAAACTGTATCAATTCGGGTATTCGTAAAGTTGGGGTTTTAACACAATACAAATCTGATTCTTTAATTCGACATATACAGCAAGGTTGGGGATTTTTGCGCGGTGAGTTTGGCGAATACGTTGATTTAATGCCAGCGCAGCAAAGACATAGCGAAGATTCATGGTATCTAGGAACAGCGGATGCGATTTATCAAAATATTGATATATTGCGTAGTCGCGCGCCTGATCACGTTGTTATTTTGGCGGGTGATCATATTTATAAAATGGATTACGGTGCAATGTTAGCGGATCATGTTGAGCAGAATGCCGATCTAACGATTGGTTGTTTGGAAGTATCTTTAGAAGAAGCTAAAGATTTTGGTGTCATGGCGGTTGATGAAAAAAGACGTGTTAATGCTTTCGTAGAAAAGCCTAGTAATCCACCAACAATGCCAAATAAACCTGATAAAGCATTAGCCTCTATGGGGATTTATGTTTTTAATACTGACTTTCTATTCGAGCAGTTATTGAAAGATGCTGATACTGAGGGGTCTAGCCATGATTTTGGACATGATATTATTCCTTCGGTTATTGCTGACCACAATGTCAACGCTTACCCTTTTTTAAACTTACAAAGCGGCGAGCAAAGCTATTGGCGTGATGTCGGTACCATCGATGCTTATTGGTCGGCCAACATGGAGTTAATTGGCGTTAAACCTGATCTTAATTTATACGATCAAACTTGGCCTATTTGGACGCATCAAGTACAAACACCGCCTGCCAAATTTGTTTTTGATGACGATGATAGACGCGGTCAAGCCATTGATTCGATGATTTCTGGAGGTTGTGTTATCTCCGGATCGACAATTCGACATTCTTTATTATTCTCAGAGGTTCGGGTCAACTCCTATAGTACGATTCAAGATTCATTGCTGTTACCTGAAGTCAATGTTGCAAGGCATTGTCGTATTACTAAAGCGATTATTGAAAAAGGTTGTCAAGTACCAGAAGGAACAATTATTGGCGAAGACAGAGCAGAAGATGAACGACGCTTTCATGTAAGTCCGGGCGGTGTTGTATTAGTTACCCCCGATATGTTAGGACAAAGACGACACTATGTCAGATAAGAAAAAACTGAAACTGGTTTTATGCTGGCATATGCATCAGCCAGAATACCGAGATTTACAAACCGGTGAGTTTCAATTGCCGTGGACTTATCTACATGTCATCAAAGACTATGTCGATATGGTTGCCCATTTGGAAGCAGAGCCTAATGCTAAAGCCGTTGTCAATTTTGCGCCTATTTTACTGGAACAAATAGAAGACTATGCAAAACAAGTTAATTGTTTTTTGCATGATCATATTGAAATGAAAGACCCGTTGTTAGCGGCTCTTGCTACGTCATCAATCCCCGCTAATATTGATGACCGGCAAGAACTGATTAACAATTGTATGCGTGCCAATCGTGAACGTCAGATTGATCGTTACCCTGCGTTTAAAAACTTAGTACAAATGGCCGAATGGATACAACGCCATGCTGATGCCATGCAGTATATTAACTCCCAGTTTATCGATGATTTTTTAGTTTGGTATCATCTTGCCTGGATGGGGGAGACAGTCAAATTGTCAGATGTCAGAATACAGCGGTTAATAGCCAAGGAGAGAAACTTCACCTTGCATGACCGCTTGGAAATGATAGAAATCATTGGCGAATTATTATCTAAAGTGATCTGCCGTTATAAATCTTTGGCGATACAAGGTCGTATTGAACTTTCAGTGACGCCTTATGCTCACCCTATTATGCCTTTACTATTGGATATAAAATCAGCTCATGAAGCAATGCCAGGATCACCTCTTCCTGAGCTGGATGCTTACCCTGGTGGAGAAGACAGAGCGAAATGGCATCTTACTCAAGGCATTGCAACTTTTAAGCGATTTTTTGGTTTTACTCCAGAAGGTTGCTGGCCTTCAGAAGGCGCAGTGAGTACAGCGAGTTTAAAAATAATCAAAGAAGCTGGATTTTCATGGACTGCAACAGGCGGACAAGTCCTACATAATAGTTTAAGTCTATCTGGGTTTGGCAGTGACACTAGTGCACATCATCCTTTTCAGGTAAAAGGAACAAAAATACCCTGTTTTTTCCGTGATGATGGCTTATCAGATTTAATTGGCTTTAAGTATTCTAAATGGCATGCTGATGATGCTGTGAATGATATGATTCATCACCTAGAAACTATCGCAGAAAATGAACCTGACAGTGTTGTGTCGATTATTATGGATGGTGAAAATGCTTGGGAGTATTTCCCGGAGAATGGTTATCATTTTTTAAATGCATTTTATCAGCGCCTAGCTAATCATCCTGATATAGAATTAACTACATTTTCAGAATGTTTAGAAGATAAAGTGACGATAAAAGAACTACCAAAACTAATGGCGGGAAGTTGGGTATATGGTACTTTTTCCACTTGGATAGGTGATCCTGACAAAAATCGCGGTTGGGATATGTTGGGCGATGCTAAATGGGCTTTTGACAAAGTGCTGGCGACAGGGCGCTTATCAAAAATGCAAATTATGGAAGCTGAATTTCAATTAGCTGTTTGCGAAGGCTCGGATTGGTTCTGGTGGTTTGGTGATTATAATCCTGGACAAGCTGTTAGTAGTTTTGAAAAACAATTCCGTTTAAATTTAGCTAACCTATACCAGATGTTAGGTGAACAGCCGCCGGCTTATTTAGCATTATCTTTTACCCAAGGTTCAGGTGCGCCAGCTATGGGTGGTACTATGCGTAAAGGCAACGATTAAGTAATTATCTCTAAGGACGAAATGTGACCGACATTAATTTATTATCCCAAAGGCGCGCAGGCGTACTTTTGCATATTACCTCGCTACCAAATAAGAATGGCGGTGGAAATTTGGGCAAGGAAGCTTATAATTTTGTCGATTTTCTGCACAATGCAGGCATTAAAGTATGGCAAACTTTGCCATTAGGCATGCCTCATGCGGATGGATCACCTTATCAATGTTTGTCGGCGCACGCCGGGAATCCGGCGTTAATTTGCCTTGAAAGTCTCAAAGAGCAAGGTTGGCTGCAAGAAACTGAGCAATGTAATCCTTGCGATGCTGGGCAAAGCTTTAGCTTGCATTGGTTAATTGCTAAGGCTTATGCTGGTTTTGAAAACTTGGCCAATGGCCAAGAAAAGAAAGCCTACCTTGATTTTTGTAAAGATAAAGCGAGTTGGCTAGATGATTTCTCCTTATTTATTGCCTTGCGTAATGAATTTTCTGGGCAAAGCTGGAGCCAGTGGCCTAAACATTTAAAAGAACGCGACACTAAATCCATTAAAGAAGCGCGTCGTAGACTCAGTTTAGCCATAGAAGTTATTAAATTTGAGCAATTTGTTTTTTATACCCAATGGATGGCGCTTAAAGCCTATGCCAATGAAAACAACGTTTTATTATTTGGCGATATCCCCATTTTTGTTTCTTACGATAGTGCCGATGTTTGGGCTAACCGCAATGTTTTCAAATTAGACGAAAATGGCGAAATGTTGGTTGTTGCTGGCGTTCCTCCGGATTATTTTTCTACCACAGGGCAGCGCTGGGGTAATCCTCACTACGATTGGAAATATCTAAAAAGAACAAGATTTGCTTGGTGGAAAAAACGTCTCGAGAGCCAATTAGAAATGTTTGATATTTTACGTATCGATCATTTTCGAGGTTTTGAAGCGGCCTGGGAAATTCCGGCCACTGAAGAAACGGCTGTTAATGGCGCATGGGTTGAGGCACCAGGCAAAGAATTATTAACGGCGTTAACAAAAGAATTTGGCAATATCCCTCTGGTAGCCGAAGATTTAGGTATTATTACTGAAAAAGTGGAGGCTCTAAGAACTGATTTTAATCTGCCGGGCATGAAAATATTGCAATTTGCCTTTGGTGATACTGCCGCTAATCCGTATTTACCGCACAATTATCAAGCAAACTATGTTGTCTATACCGGGACGCATGATAATGATACAACTTTAGGCTGGTTTAACGCTCTAAATGACCATGATAAGCAGCGTATTTATCATTATTTAGGGCACTCACAAGCATCGATGCCATATCTGTTAATTGGCGTTGCTTTCTCTTCAGTTGCCAATCTAGCGATTGTACCGATGCAAGATATTTTAGAGTTAGGCAGTGCTGATCGTATGAATACGCCAGGTACGACGACAGGAAACTGGCAATGGCAATTTTCTTGGGATCAATTAACTGCAGATAAAGTGGCTAAATTGACTGGTTTAGTGGCTATGTTTGCTCGATAGTAGGGCACATAGAGCTTTGCTTATCTTCACTCGCCTTTATTGTTTATCGTTATTTAAATTTTTTTACCATGACTTATTCAACCATCGAAGCCTTTGTAGGTAATACCCCTTTAGTTAAATTACAGCGCCTCATTAAGCAAAGCTCTAATACCGTTTTAGTTAAACTCGAAGGTAATAATCCCGCTGGCTCAGTTAAAGATCGTCCTGCTATTAGCATGATCAAGCACGCAGAAGCGCGAGGTGAAATTAAGCCGGGCGACCGTTTAATTGAAGCTACTAGTGGTAATACTGGCATTGCATTAGCTATGGCAGCCGCGATTAGAGGTTATAAAATGACCTTAATTATGCCGGATAATATGAGTGCTGAGCGCCGGGCATCTATGCAAGCGTATGGTGCAGAAATTATCTTAACGCCTGCAGCAGGAAGCATGGAAACGGCTATTGATTTAGCTAGAAAAATGGAAGCGCAAGGTCAGGGGCGTATCTTAGATCAGTTCTCTAACCCTGATAATCCTCGCGCGCATTATGAAGGCACAGGCCCTGAAATTTGGCGAGATACACAAGGTCAAGTTACTCATTTTGTCAGTGCCATGGGAACGACCGGCACTATTATGGGCACATCACAATTTTTGAAAGAACAAAACTCTGCCATACAAATTGTCGGTGTACAACCTGAAGATGGCGCTAAAATTCCTGGCATACGCCGTTGGCCAGCAGAATATTTACCTAAGATTTATCAAGCGACTCGCGTGGATAAAATTATCAATATGGACCAACAAACAGCTGAGCAAACCATGCGTGATTTAGCGACTCAAGAAGGTATTTTTGGTGGTGTTTCATCAGGTGGTGCGGTTGCTGCCGCATTAAAATTGGCACAAGAAGTTGAAAATGCAACGATAGTCGCGATTATCTGTGATCGTGGTGATCGTTATTTATCGACTGGGGTATTTTCTGGCTAGAATTCAGAATAATCAAATCATTATGACAGTTAGCATTGGATTGTAACTGGCTATTGCGCTTAATCCCGCACTTACACTTAATATAACTTAAAAAAAAAGATGGCACGTAGACGTTTTCCCAAAAAAAAGCAATTACCCGAACAAGCGGTGAGAGTGACTATTGAATCCTTAGCGCATGATGGGCGCGGTGTGGCACATGTCGATGGCAAAGTGATTTTTATTGATGAAGCTTTACCTGGTGAAGAAGTCGAATTTATTTATACCGATAGTCGTAAAGACTATGCTGAAGGCAAAGTGGAAACCTTATTTACCCGTGCGCCTGAGCGAGTTGATGCTAAGTGTGAACATTTTGGTAAGTGCGGCGGATGTAGTTTTCAGCATGTAGATGATGCCGCTCAAATAAGCTTCAAGCAAGCTTTATTAGTCGATCAGTTCCAACGCATAGGTAAAGTGACTATCCCTCAGATTTGGGAACCACTCACTGGCCCGCACTGGGGTTACCGTCAAAAAGCCCGTATGGGTGTTAAATATGTAGAGAAAAAAGGCCGCGTATTGGTCGGATTTCGTGAGCGGCGCAATCAGTTTTTAGCTGAAATTGAAAGTTGTAAAGTGATGAATCCCATTGTCGGTGAAAAGTTGATGGCTTTATCTGAAATGATAGGGAAATTAACGGTTAAGGATAAGATCCCACAAATTGAAGTGGCAATTGGCGATGCGGCGTGTGTTTTAGCCTTTCGAGTTTTAGAGCCAGCCACAGCGGAAGATAAAGAAATTATGCGTGCTTTTGGGCATGAGCATAAGATTTCTTTGTGTTTGCAATCTAAAGGCCCTGACACCATAGTACCGATTGCAGGCGAGCCGGAAGTTATGCTCACTTATGCTTTACCTGATCAAGGGGTGCATTTTCGCTTTAAACCGGCGATGTTTACACAGGTAAACTATGAGATTAATCGTAAAATGATTACTCGCGTTATGCAGGCAATGGAGTTCAACGAAAATGATCGCGTTTTAGATTTATTTTGTGGCTTAGGTAACTTTACCTTACCTATTGCCACTAAAGCGGGGCATGTTGTCGGTATTGAAGGCGATCAACCTTTAGTTAATCATGCGAAAGACAATGCTCAATTAAATAATTTAAGTAATGTTGAGTTTTTTGCCGCTGATTTAAGTAAAGATGTTAGCGGCCAAGCATGGGCGCAGCAGACTTACAATAAAGTGATATTAGATCCATCGCGCGCAGGCGCTTCAGATGTTTTGCCTAATCTGAAAAAATGGAACCCAGAGTTGATTATGTATGTCTCTTGTAACCCTTCTACTTTGGCTAGAGATGCCGGGATTTTAGTCAATGACATGGGTTATACTTTAGTTAAAGCCGGTGTCATGGATATGTTTCCGCAAACAGGGCATGTAGAATCTATCGCTTTATTTAGAAAATAAAGCCATGCGTTGGGATACTTTACCCGGTCGCTATATTGAAGTTTGTATCGCGACGCAAACCTTAGATTTGATTGAAGACAGTATCGTCATTTATAGCTACCCCGTTTCAACGGCTAAAAAGGGTGCGGGGGAGCTGATGGGCTCTGAATGCACGCCAAGAGGATGGCATAAAATCAGAGCTAAAATTGGCGATCATCAGCCTTTAAATGCAGTTTTTGTGGCTCGGCGGGAAACGGGGGAAATTTATACGCCTGCACTCGGTGAGAAAAATCCAGATCGCGACTGGATTCTAACGCGGATTCTCTGGCTAGGTGGTTTGGAGGCGAGGTTTAATCGCTATGGTGCCGTAGATAGCACATGGCGTTATATTTATATCCACGGCAGCCCCGATCATTTAATGCAAGGAAAGCCGGCATCGCATGGCTGTATTAGAATGGCTAATGTCGATGTGGTACATTTATTTAATCAAATCAGACTGGGTGAGTTTGTTTGGATACATATTTAAAAACAAACTCACCTTTTATTTATTTCAAATAACGGTTAATTGCAACGAGATCTTCTACAGTTAAACTGCTGGCCGCATTTTTTAAGATAATGCCATTAATTAAATAGTCATAACGTGCTTTTGCATAATCACTTTTTGCGCGTTTTAAATTTCTAGTTGCAGTTAATACATCAACCATAGTTCGGGTGCCGACGTCAAAACCTGCTTCTGTTGCTTCTAGAGCGCTGTCACCCGATTTTACCGCCGCTTTTAAAGCTTCCACCCGGCTAATGCTGGCCATAACGCCGCGATAAGCATCTTTAACAGTTTTAGTTACCGCACGCTCTGTAGCAATAACATTTTCTTTGGCTTGAATATAGCGGTATTCGGCTTCTCGGGTTCTTGATGTAACAGCCCCCCCTTCAAAAATAGGCACATTTATTTGTAAGCCTACGCTTTGAGTATCTCCTCTAGCCCAATTAGTACCAGAGCTATCATTCATGCCAAAATTACCTACAAAATCGATTTGTGGATAATGACCACTTCGTTGTAATTCAATAGTATCTTTAATAATTTCTGATTCAGTTTTCGCTACAAGTAGTTGTAAATTTTGAATTAACGCGGTGTTATTCCATTGTTCAATTTCAGCGGGTTCAGGTTGAGGAAGGGGCAAAGTTTCCCCAAGCGAACTCAATTCCGTTAATGTACTACCAATAATTTCTTTTAAAGCTTCTTTGGAGTTTTCAACTGCATTCAGCGCTGCAATTTCCTCTGAGCGCACTTGGTCATATCCAGCTTGTGCTTCATATACATCGGTAATGGCGATAAGCCCTACATCAAAGCGTTGTTGCGCTTGCTCCAGCTGCCGAGCAATGCTTTTCTTTTCTGAATTAATAAAAATAAGATCGTCTTGCGCAGCTAAAACAGCAAAATAAGCTTGAGTGGTTTTTACTATGAGTTTCTGTTGTTCCGCTCGATAACTGGCTTCTGCTTGAGCAATCTGTTTGTCAGACTGAGATAATTGCACCCATTGATCCCAATGAAAAATAGGTTGCACTAAATTCAAACCAAATCGACTTTCCCAATGATTATTTCTAGCGGTAAAACCGAAAGCCCCACCAGCAGGACTTTGGTTGAATGGATTTTTTTGATTTTGCCATAAGTAATTACTAGCCGCGTTAAAGTTAACGCTAGGCAATAAACGGGCAATACTTTGATCCTTTAACTCATTTACCGCGCTTTTATTTGCTAGTGACTGACGTAAGACAGGATCATTTTGCAAGGCAAGCTGATAGGTTTCTAATAAATTTTGCGCTTGCAGTGTCCCTGAAAATAATAAGATAAATGAGAGAGTCGTTTTTTTCATAAGCGTTGTCCAAAGATAAATGTGATTATTGCTTGTAATTATAGAGTACTGAGAAAAAGCGGTGGCGTTTTTGCTGTTTTATGTTTTATAGCATGCTATTGTTTTAAGGCCCAGAGGACATGCTCTTGCACTAACTCAGAAGGATGGCTAGTCTTATTATTTAATGTCGCTGTTATCTCGGCTGATGCAGGGGCATTACCGAGTGCCACGGCGATATTGCGTAACCATTGTTGATAACCTATACGCCTAATGGCAGAGCCTTCCGTTTTCCTTAGAAATTCAGTTTCTGACCAATTGAACAGTTCAATTAAGTGTTGGGCGTTGAGATTATGTCTAGGGTTAAAATCAGTCTCGGTACTAAGCTGCGCAAAGCGATTCCAGGGGCAAATTAATTGGCAATCATCACAACCATAAATACGGTTGCCCATTAAGGGTCTTAAGGTTTCAGGTATCGAGCCTTTTAATTCTATCGTTAAATAAGAAATACACTTGCGTGCATCGACTTGATAGGGGGCAACAATAGCTTGAGTCGGACAAATATCAATGCATGCACTACATTGACCGCAATGATTAGTGCTAGGTGTATCCATAGGCAAAGCAAGGGAGGTGTAAATTTCGCCTAGAAAAAACCAGGAACCGGCTTTTTTATTAATAAGGTTGCTGTGTTTACCAATCCAGCCTAAACCGGCTTTTTCGGCAATGGCTTTTTCTAGCACAGGCGCCGAATCGACAAAAGCGCGATAACCAAAGATACCGACTTCCTGTTCAATGCGCAGCGCCAGTTTTTGTAAGCGTTTACGTAAGACTTTATGATAATCACGCCCCAGTGCATAGCGCGATATAAAGCCAGCTACTGGATTATTAAGCGTAGTTTCTATAGGCTCTTGAGTTTCGGATAAATAATCCATACGCACTGAAATAATGCTCACTGTTTCCGCTTGTAAAAGAGCTGGCCGACTGCGCTTTAGGCCATGTTTATACATATAATCCATGTCCGCATGATAACCTTGGGCTAGCCAATGCTGTAAACGTCGCTCTGCTTGCTGCAAATCCGTATCGCTGATGCCGATTTGTTGAAAGCCCAGTTCCAAGCCCCATTGTTTTATTTGTTGGGGCAGTTCATTCATTGCTTTATCCATTCTATAATGCTTTTATTTATATTTGAACGCTCACTTTAAATGCAAACTTTACCAACAAAACTGTACTCTGCACAACAAGCTAGAGAAATAGATCGCATAGCTCAAGAGCAAACGCAAGTGACTGGTTTGCAGTTAATGACTAAGGCGGCGGAAGCTAGCTTTCAAGTCATCAAAAAATATTATCCAGAAGCAAAAAAAATCGTCGTTTTCTGTGGTGCGGGTAATAATGCCGGTGATGGTTATTTAATTGCTAAGCTGGCATTACAAGCTGGCTACAAGTTACAGTTACTTTCTGTTGTTGCCGAAGAAAAATTAACCGGTGATGCGGCATTAGCCAAACAAGCTTATAGTCATGCGGGTGGGGTGATTTTACACGATCTTCATTTGTTACAGACGCATGCCGACTTAGTTGTCGATGCATTATTAGGTACAGGATTGGATCGCCCCGTGCTGGGTAAATTTGCCGCAGCCATACAATATATTAACGCATTAAATATTCCTGTTTTGGCTGTTGACATTCCCTCGGGTTTAAATGCCGATACCGGTAATATTATGGCTTGTGCTGTGCGTGCCGAATTAACTATTACTTTTATCGTCTTAAAAAAAGGACTTTTTACTGGCCTCGCAGCCGATTATTGCGGTACTGTGCTTTTTGCAAATTTAGATGTTTCAAATTCCGTTATCGAGCGCCAGGCTAATCAAGAAAGTTTGTTACAAGCTGTGCGCTTAGCGAAACGAGCACGCTGCGCGCATAAAGGAATGTTGGGTCATGTCTTGGTCGTGGGTGGCGATTATGGCTATGCGGGCGCAGTAAAATTGGCGGCTGAAGCCGCCTTAAATAGCGGTGCGGGATTGGTGAGTGTGGCTACGCGCCAAGAGCATGCTAGTCAAATGTATCTTACTTGTCCGGAATTAATGGGGCATGCATTGGAGCGACTGATAGATATAGAAGCCTTGTTAGATAAAGTCAGCGTATTAGTTTTAGGTCCGGGATTAGCGCAGCGATCATGGGCAAAAAACATATGGCCTGCACTGATTGGCTTGAACTTGCCGCGAGTGATTGATGCAGATGCATTGAATTTATTGGTAACTTCCCCCGTTTATTCGGAGCAATGGATTTTAACACCGCATCCGGGTGAGGCGGCTCGTTTATTAGGTTGCTCTACGGCGGCAATTTTACAAGATAGATTTAAGGCGGTGCGTGCACTACAGGCTAAATATGGCGGTGTTTGTGTACTGAAAGGCGCAGGTACACTGATTAGCGATGGTAAGCATGTTTATGTTAATACAACAGGCAATCCCGGGATGGCCGCAGGTGGTATGGGGGACGTTTTATCAGGCATAATTGGGGCATTACTCGCTCAGCACTACTCTTTGTTGGATGCTGCAAAGATAGGTGTTTATTTACATGGCTTGGCCGCAGATAAAGCTGCCGTTCATTTTGGTGAGCGTGGTTTGCGCGCTACCGATGTTTTACAATTTTTACGCGAAGTCGTTAATTAATGATGCAATTTATCTTGAATACAGCGGAAGACACCGAAGCGTTTGGCGCTAAATTATTTCAAGTTCTACCGGAAAAATGTCTGGTTTTCTTGTTGGGCGATTTGGGGGCTGGGAAAACAACGTTAACCCGTGGTTTTATGCGTGCCGCAGGGCATATCGGTGCGGTTAAGAGTCCGACTTATAATATCGTCGAAGAGTATAGAATTGATCATAGGCTTTTTTTTCATTTTGATTTATATCGCCTAGCTGATCCTGAGGAGCTCGAATGGATAGGTATTGCCGATTATTTACAGGAAAAATCAGTCTGTTTGATTGAATGGCCAGAAAAAGGGGAGGGTTATTTAAGTGAGCCTGATGTTATTTTATCTTTAACTACAAGCAATAATGGTCGTAAATTACTTATTAAGAAAATGCCAGCTCACTTATTGAGTGAAATTTCTAATTGAAAAACAAACACATACTGATATAATCTAATCAAAGTTATTATCATAGGTGAGGTCGTGAGAAAATTTATAATTTTATGTTTACTATTGATTTTAAATATCTCAGTTGTCTTTGCTGCGCAAATAAAAGTACAGAAACTACGCATTCAATCGACGAATGACAATACACGCTTAGTTTTTGATGTTTCCTCTATGCCTGAGTACCAGATTTTTCAATTGACAAATCCAGATCGTTTAGTGATTGATTTTAATGATACTTTTTTAGAAAAAAGTCTTGCTCAACTCCCTAAAAATCATCCTATATTAGCAGGCTTACGTACAGGGCATAGAAACAAAAAAGATTTGCGAGTTGTGATAGATTTGCAGTCAAAAGTTGCACCTAAAAGTTTTATCTTAAAAGCAAATAATAAATACGGTCCTCGTTTAGTTATTGATTTACCGGTTAAATCGACTAAACCATTAGCTAAAAAACAGGTTAGCAAAGTGCTGAAAACCGACCTAGGTAAAGGGCAGCTTTTTGTCGTTGCTGTAGATGCAGGTCACGGTGGTAAAGATCCTGGCGCAAGAGGTACTCATGGAACGTTGGAAAAGCAAGTCGTCTTTGAAATTGCGCAAAAATTAACTTCTTTAATTAATAAACAGCCAGGCATGAAAGCGGTTATGGTGCGTAAAGGTGATTATTTTGTGCCTTTAGCTGAGCGTATAAAAATTGCGCGCAAAGCCAACGCCGATTTGTTTGTTTCTATTCACGCGGATGCTTTCAATAATCCTGATGTCACAGGCGCATCAGTGTTTACTTTGTCGCGTCGTGGCGCAACCAGTGTTGCAGCTGGTTGGTTAGCTAATCATGAAAATGCTGCGGATTTAGTTGGCGGTATAAGCCTTGATGATAAGGATGATATTTTAGCTTCCGTGTTGTTAGACTTATCGCAAACGGCCGCGCAAGATATTAGTCAGCTAGTGGCTAAAGAAGTACTTAATAATTTTGGCCGTATTGGTGAATTGCATTCTGACACAGTGCAGAAAGCGGGCTTTATGGTTTTGAAGTCACCTGATATTCCCTCAATTTTGGTAGAAACCGCCTTTATATCCAATCCACAAGAAGAGCGTCGTTTAAAAAGTGGAACTTACCAGTTAAAAATGGCACAAGCCATTCAGCAAGGAATTGTTTCTTATGCTAAAAATCACAATGTTGCACTGGCAACAAGCCTTAATAAGCCAGAGCATAATAGCCCTGAAGCACCGGTACATAAAATATCTAGAGGGGAAACTTTATTGGGCATTGCCCTAAAATATGGTGTTACTTTAGATCAACTGAAACAAGCCAATATGCTTGTTAGCAGCAATTCTATTAAAGTAGGCCAGATTCTATCCATTCCAGTGGGTAGTTAATTAAAAACACGCAATTGCTAATACAGGACTTAGAAATAAGTACCAAATATCTCAAGCATTCTTGTAGCGCTTCGCTTGAGTCCGTTAATGCTAAAAAGTAGTTTTAGCAAAATTTATCAAGCCTGCAAAAATAACGTGTCTTCCCCGTGCATATACGCAACTTATTTTCAGTAACCCCGCCATAAAATCGTTAACAAGAAAAATCTATCTCTTCAAGGCATTACTGTTG
>JACUUF010000187.1 GCA_014859465.1 Methyloprofundus sp. | reverse complement strand
ACGGCAAACCGATACTCTGCTTATGGGATGAACCGGATAATTTCATTTCGCTTGTTGAGTTAAGTCATTTTATTTTAGCTTGTCGCAAAGCGGCCGAAACCAGCGATGAATCGGTCCAATTGATCATGGCATCGCACAACGCGACCGTAATCAACGAGTTTTCCAAACACAATACCTTTATTCTGTCGCGCAACTCGCATTTAGAGCCGTCAAGAAATCAAAAGCTCCAAGCCAAAACCTATTTAAGCGCAACCCTAATCGAAGCGTTTGAAAATGGGGAGCTTGATTAATGAGCATAAACAGAAACAAACCCCATTTAGTCGTGGTGCAGGAAGATTCACCCTATCGCGATTTAACCAACGGCATCCGCAACGCCGTGCATGTAGAGGGTTACAGGATTGATAGTCGTGCACCTGTCGGTGGCTGGACAAAAGTGTTGGCTTCACTCCAAGATATGATTTCATTGCTTGATCGGTACACCGAAATGCATCTTTTACTATTAATGGATTTTGATTACGAGTTCAATAGCCGAATGGGAAAGTTTCAACAAGCGATTGCCGGTCAGTCATATCAAAACCGCGTGTTTCTGTTGGGGGTAGATAACAAAGAATTTGAAAGCTTAAAACAAACGCTTAAACAAACCAATGTAGAACGTATTGGTCAAATGTTGGTGGAAGACTGCCCACAACAACAAACACCAATCTGGCAAAACCAACATTTAAACTGTAACCAACCCGAAATACAAAGAATGCGTGCTGCGGGTGTATTTGAATGGTTGTTTAAGTAATAAAAATTTGAATCAAAAGTCGATTGGTGGCTTACGAGTTAATGCAGCCATTGTCTTTATAGTCTAGATATACAATTCAATTGACGAAAAAGGAAACACCTTGCTAACCATCAAAATTCCCAATCTCTGCCAATCCGAACAGCGCTATGCGTTGGATATTCTGCTGGGTGAGTTTTTGGGTTTGGTGTTTGAGGTGGAAACTTATGCTGGCGATGTGATTGAAATCACCAGGCCTGGTGATTTCGATGACGGCGCATCAAGCTCGGCTAAATTAACACTGGACGCCAGCTTTTTCCACCAAGCCCACCAGGCCTGGTTAAAACCCGAATCCATGCCGGTTTTGCCCTTGGCGACTTGGACGCCAGCGGATGATGGCATTAACGCCAATTTAGTCGAACCCAGTGTGCCTGTTTTATTTGGACAACCTGGCCTGGTAAAAAATGGCGAACACCTTCACTTAAACCTAGACATTTTAGGCAGCGCCTTCTTTATGCTCTCACGCTATGAAGAACTCATCACAAAAGACCGCGATAATCACGACCGTTTTCCCGCCACTGCGTCTGTTGCCTATAAAGTGGGCTTTTTAGACCGCCCAATCGTCAATGAATACCTAGAAATTCTGTGGCAATGCCTACACCAACTCTGGCCGGATTTAAAGCGTAAAGAACGCGAGTTTAGAAAGCTCATAAGTTGTGATGTGGATCATCCGTTTGATTTGGTAGGTTACTCATTGAAACGAACAATTTTGAGGGTTGGTGCCAGATTAATTAGAGACAAAAATCCAAAGTTGGCAATATTTGATGGCCTTAATTATGTTTTCAAGAAATTTGGCTCTGACACCTTTGATGAGTATCGAAATAACATTGATTGGATGATGAAGGTCAATGACAAGGCTGGTAATAAAGTTGCCTTTTACTTTATTCCACTTCAAACGGATAAAAATAGAGAAGATCCGAATGATATTCGTTCTGAAAAAATATCTACCCTGCTTAAGCATATCGTCGACTCTGGTCATGAAATCGGCATTCATCCAGGTTATAAAACCTACAAGTTTCCTAATAATTTTAAAGAGTCGGCAAAGATATTAAAAGAAGCTTGCAAAAATAAGGGGATTGATACATCTAATCTAGGAGGGAGGCAACACTACCTTCGCTATGATGTGAGCCAAACCCCACAATTATGGCGCGACAATGGTTTTCCCTATGATTCTTCGCTTGGCTATGCTGATAAAGCAGGTTTTCGTTGTGGCGTCTGCTACGAATACACGATGTATGATTTGATGAGTAGACAAAAATTGCAACATAAACAGCGACCATTAATCGTTATGGAATGCACAATTATTGGACAGGCATATGAAGGATTAGGTTACAGCCAATCTAGTATGCAACGATTTGGATACTTTAAAGGGATTTGCCAGAAGTTTAATGGTGACTATGCTTTGCTTTGGCACAATTCATATCTCACATTTAAATGTGCTAAAAGTCATTATGTTAAGGCATTATGAGGTGAAATTAAAACTAAGCTTAAATCAATTGCAGGTAAAATTGGCAACACTGTCATTTTTATTACTCTTCCCAGGCTTCTTTTTTTATCACTTTGCGTTGGGAAAAGGATTTATTCCGCCATTTTTAGGGGGGTATTTTGGAATAGTCGCGGCTTTTTTGTTTGTTCCGCTCGCTCTTTTGAATATAAAGCTATTTGTTAAAAATATTGGCTTGCCAGTTATGATATTTTTTTCAATTATGTTTTTGATTTTGAGTGTGGCTTTAATTCAGTATTCGTTGGGCAATCCTACAAATTATACTAAAGAAATGTTTGTATGGAGTATGGGAGGTTTGCTGTTTAATCTGGTTTCTTTCATTGTGGCTTCTCGGTTAAGTATTGAGCAAATTGCAAAAGCTGGTTATTGGCTAATTGCTCTGATGTTTGCGATTGTTGTATTTAACATTGGCGATCATGGAATATTTTATATAAAAGCTGAAGCTGGTTATTTATCAGATTCAGTGGCGACCTATCAAGGCTTCGCTCGTTCAATTGTTGTAATCCTTCTTATTACTAGTGCCTACTATTTTCATAAAGGAGTTAAACTTTATCCACTAGTTATATTAGGGATTATTGCACTATTTCTTAATGGCGCTCGGACTGAATTTGCACTTTTTGTTTGTTCCTTAGCCTTTGTTTATTTTTTCTACGCTATCACTTCATTTAAAAAGTTGGTTGGCTTTTTATTTGTAATGGTTATGGCTTTATTTTCTGTAGTTAATGTTATTGACTTATTGCCGGATTCGCGAATGATGCAATTGTTCGAACTGGCAAGCTCTACCAGTGGGCAAAGTCGATTGGAAATGTTTTGGCTTGGGCTTGAACTGATTTCTAATAATCCTTTCCTAGGAAGTTATGGGAGCTATACTGCGAATGGTGGTATTGGCTCTTATCCTCATAATTTATTATCAGCTTGGGTAAATTTAGGTTTGTTTGGCTTCGTTCTATATATCCTATTATTTCTAATGCTTTGGAAAGTTGCGCTTAAAGGCTTTTTGCAGAAAAAAAGTGATGAATATTTCAAAGTATTTTTGATTTTTCTGGTATTTGTAACAGCCTCACTATTAGTCTCTAAAGATTATAGTTACATGCTTATGGGGTTATTAGTTGGGTTTTATATTCAATACCGTAATAAAGATAAAGGAATTTTATGCTGATCACCCACCTCACCTCCGCACATCCACGTTATGACACGCGGATTTTTATTAAGATGTGTTCGTCTTTGGCGGCGCAGGATTATGCTGTTTCCTTGGTGGTGGCCGATGGTAAGGGCGATGAGGTTAAAAATGGCGTGGCGATTGTGGATGTTGGCGCAAAAACCGGTGGGCGTATGTCGCGGATGACCAAAACGGTGAGTCGTGTTTTTGAAAAGGCGAAAGAGCTGGACGCCGATATTTATCACTTGCATGACCCGGAATTGATACCGGCCGGTTTGAAGTTGAAGAAGCTGGGTAAAAAAGTGATTTTCGATGCACATGAAGATTTGCCAAAGCAGTTATTAGGCAAGCCTTATTTAAACAAGCCAGCCAAGATTGTCCTCTCGAAAACGTTTGAGTGGTATGAGCATTGGGCGTGTCCGAAGTTTGATGCGATGATTGCTGCTACGCCTTTTATTCGGGATAAGTTTTTAAAGATTAACCCGAATACTGTGGATATTAATAACTTTCCTTTGCTGGATGAACTTGCCAATACCAGTGATTGGGCACAAAAAGAAAATGAAGTGGCTTATGTGGGGGGGATTGCTAAAATTCGCGGGATTGAAGAGGTAGTTGCCGCTTTGGAGTATACCCAAGGCGTGCGATTGAACTTAGCGGGTAGCTTTAGTGAGAAAGCGGTGGAAGGCAAAGTCAAAAACCACCAGGCCTGGTCAAAAGTGAATGAACTCGGTTTTTTAAATCGTCAGCAAGTGAATGAGGTGTTGGCTAAATCACGAGCAGGCCTGGTGACTTTGCACCCTGTTATCAATTACATTGATGCACTGCCTGTCAAAATGTTTGAGTATATGGCAGCTGGCATCCCTGTTATCGCTTCTAATTTCCCGCTATGGCGTGACATTGTGGAAGGCAATCAATGCGGCCTTTGTGTTGATCCGCTTGATCCCAAAGCTATTGCTGAGGCGATTCAATACCTCATAGACCATCCGCTGGAAGCCGAGCAAATGGGCAAAAACGGCCGCCAAGCGGTTGAACAAAAATTCAACTGGTCGATTGAGGAAAAGAAGTTATTGGATTTGTATGTTAGATTATCTTCAAATTAGGATTCAAGGTAGCAAAAATGAACATTGTATTTGAGGGATTAGGGAATTTAAGCCGCGCTGAAATTGCTTTAAATAAGCTGGTGATTTTTACAGGTGAAAGTAATTCAGGTAAAACCTATTTAAACTATGCCCTCTATGCCTTGCTAGATCAACGTTACAGTTTTGGCGACAGTCGTTATTTTGAAAGTCTGGCTCATCAGGTAACAGAGCAAGGGATTTTGAATCTTTCGTTGAAAGATGTGTTAGAAAACGAAGCCCCTAAACTGCTTGCTTCATTTGAAACCCGCTTTGCTAAAAGCATGCCGAGGTTTTTTAGTGCCCCGGCCGAGCAGTTTGAACAATTTAAGCTACATTTAGACGCCATTGCGCTTTTTGATTATGAGGCCTTATTAGCAAAGCCATTTGAAAGAACCTTAACCGTTGGGAAAGGCGATGAACTTTGTGAAATCATCAAAAAGCCGAACGAGGATACGATTGCTATTGTGGTTCAGGATGGAAAAAATGCACCTAGAGATGTGTTTTCGGATTTTTTAGAGCGCAATTTTAGTCGGTTTTTAATGTCGAACTTGTTTCGTAATGCTTTTATTTTGCCTTCCGAACGCAGTGGTTTAAATTTGTTTTATCAAGAGTTGAACAGTCAGCGTAATTCATTGATTAACCATTTGCAGAAGGCAAAAATTAATCCGTTAGATGTTATTCAAGATTTGATTATTTCAAAATACCCACAACCGATTGCGGATTATATTGAGTTCTTGAATGAGGCAAGCTATTTAAAGAATGAAAAAAGTGATTTGTGCGAATTGACGCAATACTTACATAAAAAAATTGTGGGTGGTCGTTATAAAGTTGATAAAGACGGCATTCAGTTTTTGCCCTACAAGTCGGCATCTAAAGGTAAGGCGTATCATAAAAACTTAGATTTGCACCTTTCCTCTTCGACTGTTAAAACGCTTTTTTCGTTGGATTTTTATTTGAATCACATGGCACAAGTCGGTGATGTGGTCATTGTGGATGAACCTGAGTTGAATCTACACCCGGATAATCAAAGACGTTTGGCGAGGTTATTGGTGCGTATGGTTAATGCGGGGGTTCAAGTGGTGATGTCCACGCACAGTGATTACATTATCCGTGAAATTAACAACCTAATTATGCTGGCCGAGGAGTTTGATGGCCGCGACCAGATGATGGCGAAATATGGTTATGAAACGTCTGATCTTTTAAAAGTGGAGGATGTGAATCCCTATTTGGTTAAAGATGGTTCGGTTTCAGCGTTACAAAAAAATGTAAACGAAGGCATTATTTCGGTGAGTTTTGATGAAGTCATCAATCAGCTCAATCAAAGCTCGGATGATATTTACTTTACCAAGCTTGAACAATTGGAAACTGTTGATGACTGAGTTACAAATTCTTGATCAAGTCATTGAGCGATGTTTTCATCTTTCGCTTGCTGGTGGAAAGTGTGTTTTATCTGAAGCCAATGCGGATTGTAATCGCGTAGAAATCGAGATAAGCAGTAAAGCCTTTGCTTTCAGTTTGGATGGACAAGGGCATTTAATTAAACCGTTTAATAGCAGCGAAGCGGGCATCAATAAAAAGAATGATGGTGTGCTTTGCTTTTTACATAAGCAAAAATTTTATGTGTTTTTGTTAGAGTTAAAGTCAGGTAACAAAGGCCAGTATTTAAAACAGCTTAAGTCCGGTAAAAATTTTGTTGAGTATTTGATTCAGCAAATTAACTTATTCTATCCTGTCAATATCCAGCCTGAGTATAGGGGAGTACTATTTCGTTTAGAAAAACGATCCCCACAAAAACAAACCACACGCAAAACGCCACCCAATTTTGAAAATAGAGGCGGACTTCTGTGTGTAGATTTAAATTGCAATCAATCCTATAAACTCAGTCAGTTAAAACAAGCCCTATAAAAAAAGTCAAAGGAAATAAGTTGAAAATCATCACCATTTTAGGCGCGCGTCCGCAGTTTATTAAGGCCGGTTCGGTCAGTCGTGAGATTCTTCGCC
>JACUUF010000186.1 GCA_014859465.1 Methyloprofundus sp. | reverse complement strand
AAATAACAGAGCAAACAATGCACGAACTGACCACCCCAGAACTTTATAAAGCCCTAGAATACGCGAGAAGCCTGGATGAAACGCAAGGAAGAGAAATTTTAGACCAATTTCAAGCTGACCAACCCGTACTCGCAAAAATGATCTTCAGCTTTTTCCCTATGGCAATTAGCGAACAAAACCCAGAAATGAGTCATATATTTCTGGACTTATGTTTTGATATTATTTGCGTTTATCAACATGCTTTTGGCAAAACACCAACGCAAGATGAGTTAAGTCCAGAATGGCTAGAAAAACAAGCCGAGCTCTTAAGCGCCCAATTACAAAGCTTACCCAAGCAAAAAGCTTCATTACAAGAACACTTCGACCAACAAGTTAAGCAATCAGGTTTAATTAATTTTATCAATGATTCTATTGATGAATTTGCAGCAGAAGACAAAAAACGCAAGCCTGCAATAAAAATCACCGAAACCATGCTGTTAATTGTCATGCACTTATTCAGTAATATTTATACTCATAGCAAAGTTTAGTCACTATTGGTGGACGGATTTCAGTTCGTCATTGTTAAAGGCTTCCGCTGCCAGCCGCGCACCGACTGATTAACATTCCCAAAATCCGTTTGGGAATGCATACCAAGTAAGCTCTGCTTACCCTCCGCCATGGACTCTATTCACAGTTAAACCAAGAATATGCGTTTAAGTTTATGCTCTAATCCAGCCGGAGTGCACTCAGCTTCTTTTGTTTCACTTCGCGCTCTACGGGTCAAAAGCATCATACCGGTTACATAAAGTTTCGGGGGATTATTAAAATCTCGCCTAAGCATCACCTATTTCTTTCGCACATAAAAAATCTGCTGCTCATCCACGCGCATATATTCAATAATTTCATTGCCGGTTTGCTCAGCATAAACACCAAAATCCAGATGCGCGGCAGGATCTGTGGCTGTCACTTTCACAACTTCGCCAGCACGCATGTCTTTTAACGCCTTTTTTAAACGCAATAAAGGTAAAGGACAATGCAAGCCAACAGCATCCACTTCTATATTAAATTCAATCATTCTGATTTTAAATTTTCTCAATTATGCTTTTAAAAGAGCGCATATAATAGCACCTCAAACAAAATCCGCGAACGATAACCTAGTATCATTTGTATACGTCATGGACTACTTCCCTCTCTTTATCGACTTAAAAAATAAACCCTGCTTAGTTGTCAGTGCGGGTAAGATTGGCGCGAGAAAAATACAGCGACTCGCTTAAGCCAGTGTGGATATTATCATCTGATTTTAAATTTTCTCAATCATCCTTTTAAAAGAGCGCATATAATAGCAGCTCAAACAAAATCCACGAACGATAACCTAGTATCATTTATATAAGCCATGGACTATTTCCCTCTCTTTATCGACTTAAAACACAAACCCTGCTTAGTTATCGGTGCGGGTGAGATTGCCGCGAGAAAAATAGAACTACTCGCTAAAGCCGGTGCGGATATTACCGTTATTGCCCCAGAAATAAGCCCACAAGTCCGTCAATTAGAAAAAACATACGGCTTAACCATTATACAAAAGGGCTTTGCAGCTGATGATATTCATCGCCAGCGCCTAATAATATCAGCGACTAATCAAAAAAATATTAATAAACTCGTTGCCGCAACAGCAGCAGAGCACAATATCCCGGTTAATGTCGTCGATAGCCCCAGCCTATGTAGCTTTATCGTCCCCGCGATTATTGACCGCTCTCCCATTGTCGCCGCTATCTCTTCAGGGGGCGCATCACCTGTACTCGCTCGAGTGCTACGGGCAAAAATAGAGAGCCATACTCCCCAAGCTTTTGGCCGCTTAGCGCGATTAGCCGAGAAGTACCGAGGCTTAGTCAAAGAACATATTAATCCACCTTCAGAGCGACGTATTTTTTGGGAAAAAACCTTACAAGGGTCTATAGCTGAGCTTTTCTACTCAGGCAAAGAAGCCGAAGCTGAAGCTCGCTTAAAATCAGAAATACTTAAAGCTCCGAGCACAAACAAAGTGACAGGTGAAGTCTATTTAGTGGGCGCTGGCCCAGGCGACCCTGATTTACTCACTTTTCGCGCCTTACGCTTAATGCAACAAGCTGATGTCGTGGTCTACGACCGTCTTGTTTCCCCGGAGATCCTTGAATTAGTACGTCGTGATGCAGAAAAAATTTATGTTGGCAAACAAAAAAGTAATCATAGCTTACCGCAAGAGTCAATCAATGAATTACTCGCTGGCTTAGCTTTAGAGGGTAAACGTGTTGTCCGTTTAAAAGGAGGTGATCCTTTTATTTTTGGTCGGGGTGGCGAAGAAATTGAAACACTAGTGCAGCACAATATTAACTTCCAAGTTGTCCCAGGAATAACAGCAGCATCGGGCTGTGCAACTTACGGCGGTATTCCGCTAACGCATCGAGACCATGCTCAATCTTGCACCTTTATTACGGGGCACTTAAAAGACAATACCGTTAACCTTAATTATCAGCAACTGATTGCACCTAATCAAACTATCGTTATTTATATGGGGCTCACAGGATTAGAAAATATCTGCCAGTCCTTTATTCAACACGGTGCATCACCAGAACTACCCATTGCTCTTATCCAACAAGGTACAACTCAGTCACAACGCGTTATTACCGGCACCTTACAAACTATACCAGAACTAATAAAAGACCAAGGGATTCAGCCGCCCACCCTGATAATTATTGGCTCTGTGGTTTTATTGCACGACAAACTCAAATGGTTTCACCCTGAAGACAACGTCTCTTATGAATAGGCCGTTTATAGCTCTCTTACTACTCTCTTTGCTACTAGTCGCCTGCGATACGACACCCAAAGCAGAGAGAACATACGAGCTTGCATCTGAAGGCGTATTCTCAGCGAGCTTATCTAAAAATCTTGCCCTTATTGGTACAACAGCTCGAGGCAATGCCGAGCTATGGCAATTAAAACCCAAACAACTACTGCACACTTGGCAACATACCGATGAAAAGAACGGCATTTTATACACCGCTATCTCAGATGATGAGCAATACGCATTAACCGCTGAAAAAGAATCGCTCGCTTGGTGGCGCATTGCCGATGGCGCGCTAATGAATGTCTGGTATTTACCCAATATCAATGCGATTACTTTATCAGCAGACGGACAATTCGCCCTAATCGGCCTAGAAGACAAAGCTATTTACTATTCACTGCAACACGGTCAAACACGCTACGCCTTCAAGCATCAAAGCTCAGTCATCAAGGTCGACATTTCCGCCAGCAATCAGTTAGCCATTACCGGCTCTAGCGATGAAACTGCCAAACTTTGGGATTTAAATAATGGTCAAGAAAAATTCAGTTGGCCACATCAAAGTAAATTATCCACTGTCGCCCTATCACCTGATGATCAATATGCATTGACTAATGAAGGCTTAGGCACTATTCGCTTATGGAAAACCCAAACAGGCAAACTTTATAAACAACTGAGCTCTAACTTAATTACTCTTTCCGCCGCCGCCTTTTCTGACAATAGTCATTACCTAATTGCTGGCCGGGTATCTCAGCGCATTGATTTATGGGACATCAGAAGTGGCGAGATAATAAACTATTGGCGACCAAAAAAAGACAGCTTCTGGACACCCTCTGCCGCTACCATACTCGCACTTACTTTTTCTGAGAATGAGCGTAAAATTTACAGCATTGCTTCAAATGGCTATCTACAACTTTGGAGAAAATAGCAATATCTTGATATAATACATAAAAATTATTTGATAAATGAGCCTAAATTATTTATGATTTAGAACTTATCGATTTCCTTATCATGCAAGCCTTGGCATCTTTCAATAGGCAAACATGGTTGTTTTACAATAATAAGAAAGAGGTCAAAATGAAAAAATTACTATTAGCTGTTTCAACCGTCGCTTTATTAGGTCTAAGCGCCCAAGCATCTGCTGATGAAGAATTGAATATAGGTAGCAAAATCTACGATCGTGCTTTTGGTCGCGGTTGTGGCGCTTGCCATGATATCGCTTCTAACCCACAATTAGCTACACTAATTAAAGCGGGGGAACTATCAGAAGAAAGCTTCGCTAAAACTTTGAAAGAAGGCAAAAATGGCATGCCTAAAGCAATGGCAGCCATCATGGCTGTTGGTCCAGTTAAAAAAGCTGGCTATACAGAAGATCAAGCAATTGCAGCTGTATACAAATTTTTAAGCAAATAAGCTTAAAAATAGCACAAAAAAAGGCCAGTTCATTTAAAGTGAAGCGGCCTTTTTTTTTGCACCAAAGCGCTGATTTTATAGGGCGCAATTTAGCCCGCCTTATTTATGCACTAAAAGGCACGCTAAAACCGCGCCCTACTTTAAGATATTTTCTTCTGCTCATGAGCATCATACATCAATGCGTACTTTCTACGCACCCACACACTAGCGACCGCAGCAACCATCAAGCCACAAGAAGTAATTAAGAAATAAATTAGACTTCTCAGCCGAGAAACCTCTTGAGCTAATTCTTGGTTCTCAGTCTTATTCGCTTGCTGCAAATATTTTTGTGCGATTAAACGCCCTGCTCCCGTTTCAGAATAAGTTTTTAACACCACCAAATCATCTTTTAAAGCTTGAATTGTATCTAAACCTATCTCAGAAATAGTCCCTGCCTTTAGACCCTCTTCCAGCGTCTTTAGCTTACTTTCAATAGAACCACTCACTAGTGCAACCAATTGAGATTTCAACGCATCCACTTCAGCAGAAATAACTGGATTCATCTGCACATTATATAGCTCAGTAGACTTATGAACTTGCGCAGTTCTCGGCACAATCTCATTTTCAGGCATTAATAACATGCCCATAAAAACAACGCTAGCCATTAAGCTAATAATGACAGCCAATACTAACCGATTCATTTTCAGCACACTCAATTGAGTCCCTGAATTCAAAACGGCTAGGTTACGCACTTTATTATTTTCTTTTTTCTTGCGTAGGTCGCTCATTAAAGCCTTCCCCCTAAAAAATTGTTGCTCTATTATACAAAGATCACAAAAAAAATCCCGCTCACTTTACAATGAACAGGATTTATTGTTCGCTTATTTTAATTTCTTCGCGGCAATGCGCAGTCTTAAGGCATTCAACTTAATAAAGCCTTCCGCGTCTTTTTGATTATAAGCCCCTTCGTCATCTTCAAAAGTGGCAATCGCTTCATCAAATAAACTGTCAGTATCAGACTTACGACCCACGACCGTGACATTACCTTTATAAAGCTTAACATTCACTTGACCATTAACGTTTAACTGCGACTGATCAATCATAGCCTGCAACATTTTACGCTCAGGACTCCACCAGTAGCCGTTATAAATTAAGCTCGCATAACGCGGCATTAATTCATCCTTTAAATGCGCGACCTCTCTATCCAAGGTCAATGATTCAATCGCACGATGGGCACGCATCATAATGGTACCGCCAGGCGTTTCATAACAACCACGCGCTTTCATACCTACATAACGATTTTCTACGATATCTAAACGACCAATACCATTTGCACCACCGATTGCATTTAACTTAGCCAAGACTTCAGCCGGTGAATGCGCAACACCATCAATAGCAACAATATCACCTTGCTGGTAAGTTAATTCAACATACGTAGCTTGCTCAGGCGCATTTTCAGGAGAAACACTCCAGCGCCACATATCTTCTTCAGGTTCATTCCAAGGATCCTCTAAAATGCCTCCCTCATAAGAAATATGCAATAAATTCGCATCCATAGAATAAGGTGATGCCTTACCTTTTTTCATTTCTACAGGAATGCCATGCTTTTCAGCATAGGCCAATAATTTTTGTCTGGAATTTAAATCCCACTCACGCCATGGCGCAATCACTTTAATATCCGGACGTAAAGCATAAGCACCCAACTCAAAGCGCACTTGATCATTACCTTTACCTGTTGCGCCATGAGAAATGGTATCCGCGCCCGTTTCATTGGCAATTTCAATTAAACGCTTAGAAATCAATGGCCGCGCAATTGAAGTACCTAATAAATACTCGCCTTCATAAATAGTGTTTGCACGAAACATAGGAAAAACGAAATCACGCACGAACTCTTCACGCAAATCATCAATATAAATTTCTTTGATACCTAAAGATTGCGCTTTCGCACGCGCAGGCTCAACTTCTTCGCCCTGCCCTAAATCTGCAGTAAAGGTAACAACTTCACAGCCATGCTCATCCTGCAACCACTTTAAAATAACGGACGTGTCTAAACCGCCCGAATAAGCTAAAACAACCTTTTTGGTATCCGACATAGTATCCAAACTCTGAAAATGTAAATTTCTCAATTATACTATAAATGTAGCAATGTACATTTTAATAATTCAACTTTACGACAAAATCATGTCAGCAAAATAAATCCATCAAACAATGGATACATTAGCGGCAATAACCGCCTGACCAATAACATCTTAAAAATAAATATTTTCAACAACTTATAAAATACCGATAAAATATTTTCCACTAGGTGTTGACGAAAAAAAGAATAGTCGTCATAATAGCCTTTCTTTAGCAAGCCCAGGTAGCTCAGTCGGTAGAGCAGAGGACTGAAAATCCTCGTGTCGGCGGTTCGATTCCGTCCCTGGGCACCA
>JACUUF010000185.1 GCA_014859465.1 Methyloprofundus sp. | reverse complement strand
GGGGTTGAAACAAGACCGCGAAACCGAGCCTTACTGGCCTGTATGAAGCAATAGTAAATATGACAATTATTGATATTGGTTCGCTAGTCTCTTGATCTATTATCAATTCTCAATCGATGCTGACAACTATTGTCGCTGGCCACTTGAGTAATGGTGGTTTTGTGAGTACCGTTAATATAAAGAAAAGTTGAACCGCTATTACAATAGCAAACATATTTAGCCGTAACCAAGCCGTTTTCAGGAACAGTGAAGTAGACACTGTTTTTCCAGGCATACCTCTTTTGAACTTCTACTCTTGCGCTTCCTCCATATGCAAGCCTGTAACTTGACATACCTTTCGTAGTACTCGCGCATCTGCTTTCTTGGGCATATTCTGAAATATCCTGAAACGCATTAGCACCCAGATTTATGATTTCTTGCTTGACTCGATCATCAGTCACGCCTTGCCAGCTACCGGATTGGCAAGGCGCTAAAAACCGTTGACACGACATGTCCTTTTAACAGCAATCGCGGCTTGCTCATTTTGATTACAATATTCATTCATGTATCCGCCAGCATAACTATAACTCGTTCCAATGGAGTATGTACCGCTTGGGCAGCTAGGATAGTGATAATAGCTCGGGGTTCCACTCCATGAGCAAATTTCGTTCACGACAGTTCCGGTAATCCCGCCAATTTTAGCTGCGGCGTCAATTTGTGATTCAGATGTGAATCGACCTACCTCACCGCCGGATGATTTCCAGCTACCGGATTGGCAAGGTAATATTACGACCCTTTCAAAAGTACGGTCGCATGATTATTTTAGTGGATCAATTAAGATAACTTCGCCGGGTGCTTTATCTAAAAACTGGTCGGGTTGTGGGGGCTTTTCTCCATCCTTAATTCTGGCAATAATACACTTTAACGCTATGGCGCGTGCTGACTCTATCGCACCAGGCCTGGTTGTATGCAGTACCGAAAACTTTAAATCTGGAACTAGAATTTTAAACTGATTATCGACTTGTCGGATAATAGCTGGGTAAGCGTTAATATTATCGAGTATAAATCGTCGACCTTTGTTTTTATTCCCATCTAATTTTTTGACTAGCTTTTGGGCTTTGAGGTGCGTGTAGCGTTTAAGCATTCCCAGTGATTTATGACCAGATATCGCCGCGACCTCCATCATGTCTAAGCTGGATTTCTCAAACAGCCGAGATATGGCCTCATGTCGTAAATCATGAAACTTCAAATCTTCAATCTTTAGGCGCTTGATCATTGCTCGCCAAGATGATTTAAAACCTGCGCTGGTATAACTGAAAACTTGTCCATTCGTTTTTATCGGGATTTTCAGAATGGCCTCTTTTGCTCTGGTTGAAAGTGGAATATCTCTGGCTGTGCCATTTTTTGTTTGAGGAAGATGCGCAACTCTTGATGTTAAATTGATATGTTCCCATCTCAGGTTCAGAATCTCTCCCTGTCGCATAGCCGTTTCAATTGCAATAACAACAATCGAATACATTTCTTCACTTTGGTGAATCGCGCATTCGCGCAGTATTCTGGCCTCTTCTCTCGGTGTTAACCTCCTGGTTCGTCCAGGAGAGGATTTTGGCTTTCTAACATTGCTAACGGGATTATCTGAAGAAATGCCCCACTCTATTCGCGCTATCTCATAAAAATTTTGAAGCAACCCCATCTCTAGACGAACGGTGGCCGGTGATATGGGGTTGCCACACTTCTTTTTTGATTGCAAACGTTGGTCTCGGTAGTTGGCAATATGGTGGGATTGGATCTCTCGCACTTTCATTGACCCTAAAAATGAGTTGGTTAAAAGTTGAATGCGGTAACGTTCTTGTTCATACCCTTTCTTTAAAATGGATACAGTTTTGAGGTACCGGCTCAAACCGGTTTTCAACATAGGATTTTTCATAAATTTTAAAAAAGCTTTTTTGTCTTTTGTAATTCAGGCTCTGGAAGTTCACCTATGGCAACCTAATATCTGGTTAAAAAGGCATGGTGATATGAAAACTAAATTTCTTACAATCGCGGCTTTAGCATGGTTAATTCCAAGTACCTTATCTGCTAAAGAATTCAACAGCGCTGACTTACTTGAAAAGGCCACTAAAGCAGACTGTATTGATTACTGTGTGGTGGGGATGTGCCACTTTGTGACATGCACACCTTTTGGCTGCTCATACGATACTAAGCCAAGAATCAGACACTACTTGCCAGACCTGGTTGTCACAGTATCGGATGAAGCAAAGAAAAATCCTTGGACAGAATATCGGGAAGTTATGTCCAATGCAGAATCAGCCGTAACAGAAGGTGTGCTAGGTGAGCTGGCAGGCGCTAAGATTGGTGGAGGCAGCATTATTTCTCCCAACTTGTTAGCCAACTCTAACACGCGCTTCAAGGAAGCTTCTGTGGTGGGTCATCCATTAGCCGTTGCTACTAGACAGGGGTTTTCAGGCGGTTTTTTATGTCCATCTAATGCAGAACCATATAAGCCTTATTTCTCATCTGTGTTTGATTATCTAGCCTGGCGCTGGGGCTTGCCGGATAACTTAACCGTGCAGTCCTGGGTGCCTGGTATGCGTGAGATAGGATCGATGTCTACTTCCAATCCTATCGGTAATAGCTGGGGCGCGGTTTATCCAAGACAGGGCATGGTTGTACAGCAAGATGATGTCATTGCTTCAGCTGTTATTGCCCAGCGAGCTGTAGATATTGTAACTAACACTGGCCAACCTCATGTATATCTGCCTTTTGATAGTAATGATGAATTTATGAGTGGGCAAAACGGTAAAGTTAAAACCAGTGGTAAAGCGAATGAAAGAAAAGATCGCTGGCAACAAATATCACCCAAAACCGACAGTACTTGTCAGCCATTTGGCAATAACAATCTTACCTGGAGTGCCGGTAGAGATGACGGCGAACGACGCTATGGCTGGGCCTACTGGAGACAATACGAATGCTGTACACCAGGTGCCGGTCTATACATTGGTAGCACTCCAGCACCTGAGTTCTGTCTGAAATAATTACAAAAAACAAAGTTTGATTTTTCTAATCAAGGCCTATCCTTCCGGTTTTTGTAATAGTAAGCCTCAAGCTAAATTGAGGATTAAGACTATGTCAGATAATAAACCTGGCCTTCCAGACTTTGAGGAAGACACTCAATCAATCATTGATGAATATGAGGAGGATCAGCCTAAAAAAAACAAAAAACCATTTGTCATTTTCCTGGTTGTTTTTGTCATCGCCCTAGTTCTCGGCCTATCAATTGGTTTGTTTAAAATCGTTTCTGCTGAGCTGGAAAGTGACATCCCTGAAATTCGAGATGAAGATCGGGTAGATCCTGTTCAAATAGCGTCAATAAGACCCGCCCCTCTTATACCTATTGATAGCCCAGTCGACAATGGTAAGGATGAGACGAAGCGTGCAACGATTGAAGTTGATCCAGCCACTCCAGTCCCAAATTCCACTGACACAAACCTAGATACAGTCGTGCCATCATTTGAAAATAATGATGTGGACTTTACCAGTATTGAAGAAAATCTTGATCAAGTCTCAAGCCAGATGGCAAACGTGGTGCAACGGATAGATGACATTGAAAGTGCTCAACAATCTTTCCAATCGCAAAAAAGAACGGATCAAGCCGCATTAAAAGAAATAAATACACAGATCAACCGATTGAGCCGCGAACTTAGCAATTTATCAAAAGTTAAGCGTGAAGAGCTTAAAAGCAAACCAACGCAACGATCCCAGCAACCGGAACCACCTGCACCCATGTCATTTGCGATTTGGAACGGGCGCGATGCAGTGATGGTTGAGTACCCTGTCGGAAAGATCCGCCTCTTATATAAATCGGACACTGTTGGCCGCTGGCGTGTAATTGATCTCAAGTCCAATAGTGTTACCTATCAATCCACCATCGATCAACATAAACGCACACTAAAGCTGGGAGAGTAGTATGAAAAAGGCATTACTAATTATCGTTTCTACACTTTTTTTTGCTAGCAATGGGTGGACACAAACCACTCAAGAGCAAAAAACCGAAACCACGTCGACCAGCGAACAAGCCACTCAGTTGGATCAGTTTAATCAAGCTTTTTGGGGGCTGAATCAGACTGAATGGGATCGGTATCAAAAGGTCAAACCGATAGCTAAGTTACTCGGACAAGCCGAAACAACTCCTGTCGAAGTGCTTGGAATTTTTGCTGAAACCGAAGCAGAACGTAAGCGTTATGCCCAGGCATATGTAAAAAAAATGGATGCTTATGTTTCGAACTTGCAGCAGTTCCAGCGTGTAGCTAGTCAAATTCAATCTCAATACTACACAGATATCCCAATGATTGACCCTGACAAAATTAATGAGCTCAGAAATGCGCCTATTCGCTCAAATGACCGTATTCAGTACTTCACGCGACTTGACTGCTCAAGTTGTGACTTGATTTTGCTGAAGCTTGTTCGTCAAGTTCGGATGTACGGCGCAAAACTGGATGTATTTTTTGAAGCGGCGACGGATGAACAGATCCAGCAATACGCTTTGGATAAGAAGTTGCCAGCTGAGTTAGTAGCTGATGGCCAAATAACGCTGAATACTGACAATGGCTTTATCGCCAAGCACAAGATTAAAACACCTAGATCCTATATCTCCAAATCAGGAGGCGAGCTGACGCACCATGATCCGGATTTATAGTGTCATTTTACTGCTTTTAATATTTGCCAGGCCTAGTCATGCCTCCTCATCAATTTTTGATGAGGTTGGTCACGCAATGGGGATCAACCCCATTGTGCTGTGGGGTATTGCTTTGCAAGAATCCACCAGGCCTGGTCATGGCCCGTGGCCATGGACGGCAAATATTAATGGTAAAAGTCGTTATTACCCTTCAAAAGCGGACGCCATTGCAGACATTAAGTCATCTATTGATCGCGGTCATACGGTTGATGTTGGATTAATGCAGGTCAACTGGAATTGGCATTCGCACGAATTTCTGAGCCTGGAGCATGCGCTTGATCCCAAAGAGAATCTGATCGTGGCCACAAAAATACTTTCACGTTATGCGCACCACCCTACTGCCGACGCAATAGGTAAATATCACTGTCCTAACTGGTCTCAAGATTGGTGTAAGCGTCGAGCTATTAATTATTCAAATCAAGTACTAATGAGGTTAAGCCAATGAACGAATTGATTACGCCCGAATGTATAAGCTTGTCGGATAACGCCTACCAAGACTATATGCACAACGTGCAGCGTGTCATTAATGATTACAGTCACCAGGCCTGGTCTCGCGACGACATGGAGTTGTGTCGAGAAACTTTTTCTGTTTGTCCACATACACGAGATTTAACCATCCGAGTTTTCAACGCCAAAGATAAGCCCATTCTTGAGCATGTGGTGTCATTCGATGATTATCAAATCAAACCACCTCTCAAAAACTGTGTGGAATGCGGTCTATATCAATCCATAGGGGCGATGAACGCACGATTAGGTAATAAGCTGCCACATTGTCCAAAAGGGTGTCATGAGTGCCATGTTCGCTTTGAAAGGTTGCGACAAGATTTAAATGAGCAGTCACGCCAATTTAAAAAAGTTAAACCTAAGTACTATCGTCGAGTCAGCTAATGAAACGATCTTTAATTCTATTCTTAGTCATGTTGACCAACGGCTATGTGCAAGCAAAAAGCTTTGCACCCGTGCCTGTTTGGGAGGTACTGGGTCAGACGGTACCCTATCAATCAGATTTGCCAGACGAAGTGCGTTTATGGCCAGAAGATGTTGACCCGCCCAAACAATCCATAAAGCCCATTACTTTTGATGAAATGGTGTCCCAAAATTTACCGATCGATATCGGGATAAAGAACCAGCGGTTTGAGCGTTACCAAGACCAAAGGACGGATAGGTTTGTCACACCGATCTGTATCGTCGGCTATGACAGATTAAGTCTTAAATGGTTAGCTGAACATGCCACAGCTTTATCACAGCACGGCGCAGTATGTTTGATTGCAAAAGCGAATAGTATGCAGGAGGTTAAAGCGATTCAACGATCCGCACCCGGAGTGACTATTCAGCCGGTGTCGGCTCAACAAATTGCCAGCCAACTGAATATTCAATCCTATCCGGCACTGATATTTAACGGTTGGGTGGCACAGTAATGTTTTTTGGTAAGTCTGAATATCAAGTAGAAGCGCTACTAAGACCGCCGGTCGAGTTTCAGTCTGCGCTAGCCGCCTGGTCACTCGCCTTGTTAGCCTATATGGCACCCTCGCTTATCATGATGACCGAGTCGGTGGCTTATGTCACAACCCTGCTGTTAATTTATTTAGGGTTTAGACGATTTAGACAAGGTTGGGCTGTTTGGACATATCACCGTTATTTAGTCCGTCTGCCCTACTATGGTTTAAAGCCTAATCAGATTCCGGTAAGCAAGCGCACCTTGTTTATCGGTATGGGGTTTCGCTGGAATCAGCGACACACCCAACGACTTTTAGATACTTTAGAGCCAAAGAACGAGAAATACATCACACCAGGATGGGCCTTTAGGCAAGCTCGAAAGTTAGAGAACTTTTTTGATCGATTCAAAGCCTTTGCTTTTGTTGTGACCTTGCTTTCATCCAGCTCACGTTGGAATCCGGTTGCTCCCTTGCCGCCGGTTGGAGGCAATCCGGCGATTCA
>JACUUF010000184.1 GCA_014859465.1 Methyloprofundus sp. | reverse complement strand
AGAGTGAAGCTAACATAAGACGCTGGGTTAAGCAGTTGAACCTGCGTTTGTACTGGATTTTTATGCGCAGTGAAAACAGTCCGGGTTTATATGCAAAACCTAGCGACCCGCGCGATGATAATGCAGGCGCCATGCCTGAACGCTATTTACATTTATTTTTTTCCAGCTTAGGTATCCCTTATAAAGCCTATCAGGCGGAAAATCCCGATGCCGTGCAACAAGCAATTAATGATATTAATACATTAGAAAACATGCCTTTACATTATGTAGAAAAAATTCCGAAACAAGCCTTGTCCAATGCCTGTTATTTATTAGCGAGTCTTTTCATTAGCCTGTTATTAGCCGTTAAACTTGCCGAGGCACGTCCATGATCAAAGTCATTCGTCATTATAGTTACTGGGTTGCGCTGGTCATTACCTTGCTGGTGGTATTACAAAGTATTTTTTCTTATTATCAAATCTCACGCACCAATCAATTCATTGCGCAATTAAATCAAGGCAAAGATATTGATCCCGAGCAATTAAAACAGGCGGCTCCTGAATTACAACTTGCGCGAGCAAGCTACCTTAAAAATAAGCATCGCTACAAAGAAGCGCAGGCCAGTTTAAGTCAAATCATTAATCAGGGTAGTCAGAAAATGCAGGCTATCAGTCGCTTTAACTTAGGCAATGCCTATTTATCTGAAGCTATTGAGCTTGCAGAAGCCATGCAAATTAATGAAGCAACAGCGCTGGCATCTCTAGCAAAACAATCGTATCGACACGCTTTGGCGCTGGACAGTGGCTATTGGGATGCAAAATATAATTTAGAACTCGCCATGCGTTTATTGCCGGAAATGGATCGCATCGTGATGGAAAAAGATGACCCTATCCCTGAAAAAAAAGCAAAACTTTGGGCCACGGTACCGGGCTTTCCAAGAGGCTTACCTTAGTCCTATGCGCTTACAACATTTGTCAAAGAACCTAAAAGATTATCGGTTTTATTGTTTGAGTCTGGCTTTACTGGCTATGTTGGCTTTGTTTATCAAGCCTTCGGTCATTAAACAGCAGCCTGTTTATAATTTTACGTTTATTATTGATATTACGCGTAGCATGAATGCTCGAGATTATCAGCTAAATGAGCAGGCGGTTAGCCGCTTACAATTTGTTAAACAGGCACTCGGTGAGCTGATATTAAAACTGCCTTGTCAATCTAAAGTCGGCTTAGGTATTTTTACCGAAAGACATTCAACGCTGTTGTTTGAGCCCATTGAAGTGTGCTCGTCCTATGCAGAGATCGACAGCGTCATAGACAGCATAGATTGGCGCATGGCCTGGGCAGCGGATAGTCGTATCAGCAAAGGACTAGCCAGCGCCATTACACAATTAAAAGACCGCGACAGCCACCTTGTTTTTTTGACCGATGGACAAGAAGCACCACCTCTGAACCCACGTTATAAAACAGATTTTAGTGACTTAAAAGATCAGCAAAAAGGGTTGTTAGTCGGGGTAGGGGGGCTACAAAATGTTGCCATTCCTAAATATAACAACCAAGGGCAACAGCAAGGTGTTTATCAACAAGATGACGTTCCTCATCGCTCCACCTTTGGCATGGCACCGACTTCATCCGTGCCGGCAGGCAACTTCAATGCCCGCAATGCGCCTTTTGGTGGCGCCATCGTGACAGGAGACCAGCATCTAACAAGGCTTTATGAGCCCTATTTGCAACAGCTTAGTAAAGAGGTCGCTTGGTCTTATCATCGCTTGGAAAGCAGTGAGCTGCTCAATAGAGCGCTACAAACGCCGGTATTTGCGCAACAAAAGCAAGTGCAGTCTGATATTCGACCTTATTTTGCTATTTTGGCGTTAATACTTTTGGCTTTGGTTTATTTTCCCTATTTAGTGTTCAAACGAAAGCCACATTATAAAAAATAAAACAAAGGCTGACGATATAAGGCAGCCATTTTGGCACGCGACAATAACCCAGATGGGCTTTACTACGCGGCTTTAGCCCGCCTTTAAATACTCTTTAGCAATGGCGGGCTAAAGCCGCGCCCTACAGTCTTCAGAAAAAGTCGGACTAAGCCAGTTCTTGAGCCCTTGAAATTACTGGGTTTCTCGGCTTAGACGGGAAGTCAAAGTTTTGCTACCGATGAGCATGACAGAAATGTGCTGCACTTATCCAGTCTACATTTACCCGTTGTCGCAACAGCCGCAGCGTGTTGGCTGTGCACAGGCAAGTCGATCAGATAGGTCAATTTATGGTGTTTTAGCGATAACAGGAATTATTCCCATATATTTTTTTGCATTTTACAGGCATTATTTTATGGCTAAAGGCGTTTTAAGGCTCATGGAGAGTGCATATCTTTATGACTCGAGCCATTAAAGTCGGCAGCAAACGCTTATATTAACAACAACGCAGCGGATATTTTATGAGGCTGTGTGCGCTGTTGCCAGAGGCGAGCGCTATATCGAGCCTAAACAACGAATCTCACGGTTACAGCAGAAAAATCGCCTTAAAAACAGTGACTGAAATGACTTTGCTGGCCACTAGAGAAGGCTTATTAATACAGAACAAGAGGCTTTATTATGAAATATAGAGGGTGGTCGTTAGCATTAGTATTATTAAGCAGTCAGGCTTTAGCGGAAACCGTCTTCGTGACATTGGAAAAAGATAATGCGCTTGCTGTGATCGATCCTGTCGCCGGTAAGCTGCTGAAAACCGTTCCCATTGGGCAGCGCCCGCGTGGCATTGTCCTGAGCAAGGATCAACAGCATCTGTATATTGCAGCGAGTGATGACGACACTATTCAGGTGATTGATACAAACACCTTAAAAGAAGTCGCGCAATTGCCTTCCGGTGAAGATCCGGAAACGTTTGCGATGAATGCCAGTGGTGACTATCTTTATGTGTCTAATGAAGATGATAGTTTAATTACCGTGGTGGATATAAAAAAAGCCCAAGCGATTAAACAAATTCCAGTGGGCGTAGAGCCAGAGCCCGTCACTGTCAGCCCCGATGAAAAATGGGTTGTCAGTGCCTCAGAAGCAACCAATATGGTGCATTGGATTGACCGCGATACCTTGACGGTCGTGGATAATACTTTGGTGGACTCACGTCCTCGAGGATTAAGCTTTACTGCTGATAGTCAGCAATTATGGGTGAGCTCTGAAATGGGCGGTACCGTATCCGTGCTGGATGTTGCCAGCAGGCAGATTATTAAAAAAATTCACTTCGATATTCCCGGTGTGACTAAGGCGGCTATTCAACCCGTGGGTATATTGATTGATAGTGCGCGCCGCTGGGCTTTAGTTGCACTAGGTCCGGCTAACCGAGTCGCTTTAATTAATGCACAAACACTGGCAGTGGAAAAGTATTTTCTGGTCGGTCAACGTGTCTGGAATTTAGCCTTTTCAAAAGATCAGCGTTACGTTTACACTACGAACGGCGTCAGCAACGATATCTCTATTATTGATATGGCGCAGCTAAAAGTCACTAAGTCTATTGCAGTAGGCCGTTATCCGTGGGGTGTAGTTGTAAAACCCTAAGAGCAGACCCCACTAAAGAGCCTTTACCGTGCGCATGGCGTGGATGTAGGTTAAAACTCACTTCTCTACAGACAAGCTATTTAACTTAATTACTTATGAGCTTACGTTATCAGATCAGCATACGCATCTTACTTATCGCCCTCTTGATTTTAATTTTAGGCGGTTCAATTGCAATTTGGCAGGCGCGAAATTCGGTCAACAAAGAGGTTGATGCATCGGTTAATCTAGCCCTACAGCTCATTAAGCTCAGTGCCGGCACGATGACCACGGATGCAACCGAATGGCTCTATCGCCTGAGTGCTTTAGAACAAACGCGGCATTTAAACATTCAGCTCAAGAACCCTTCGGGTCAAGTGCTTGACATTACCGGACATCAACTAAATCCAGATAATACTGAGGATAACCCGCCCAAATGGTTTGTTAACCTAGTCGCCAGTGATTATCCTAAAGTCGAATACCCAATCAAAACCTTGGATGATACGCAAATGATGCTGATTATTCAGGCTAACCCCTTAGATGAGATCACCGAAGCCTGGCACGAGAGTATTGCCTTTTTTGGCTCCGTGGTCGCGTTGGTATTACTCACTTTTCTAGCGGTACAAATGGTTTTCAACAAAGCCTTAAATGCCATCGCGACGATTGTGTCCAGTCTGCAATGCATTGAAACGGGGAACTACAAAAAAAAATTACCTCACTTTGCCACCCAGGAATATGACAATATCGCTCGAGCCATCAATCACATGATTGATGTCTTGGAAAATACCCGACAACAAAATCGCTCTTTAACCCAACATTCACTCAAAATCCAGGAAGAAGAAAGGCAGTTTCTTGCCCAAGAATTACACGATGAACTCGGTCAGTCATTAACTGCTATCAAAGTAATGTCTGCTGCGGCTGCGCACCAAGGCTCCGACACCAAAGCAATTACCAGAGAGATTAGCGCAATCTGCGACCATCTAATGACCGTTGTGCGCTCCATGATGCAGCAACTACATCCGCTGATTCTGACAGAACTAGGCCTAGCGGCAACCCTAGAAGATTTGGTTAATCTCTGGAGTGAAAGACATTCGACAATGAATTTAAGCCTCGATTATGATGACGAGGCCATAGAGCAGCTGAGCAAAGAAGCCACCATACAAACCTATCGCATCATCCAGGAATGTTTAACTAATATTGTTCGTCATGCCCAAGCCACTGAAGTCATTATTAGCTTACATAGAGCAATAGATTCAGCGCAGTTACATTTATGCATCAGTGATAATGGTCAAGGCTGTCACCCAGAACAGATCACTTCGGGTTTTGGGCTATTAGGCATACAGGAAAGGATCAAGTCATTGGCGGGTGATTTTGACCTGCAATCACAGCCAGGAGAAGGTATGGCTATCAATGCGTATATTCCGCTGGCGCATCAATAATAAATAGCGCTTGTGCGGTAACGAGTAAACAGCCTGTCCAGACAAATGAGCAGGCTGTGTATACAAGAATTGAGTTATTTAGCGTCTTTCATCATTTTCTTCGCCAATTTCCCAATCTTCTGTCGATACTTCTATGATTTTGCCTGTTGCTGCATCGATTTCAAGCTTAGTTTGCACGCCGTTTTTACCGATGATATCAAACTCATACGAAGCATCGCCATTTTCTTCAATCTCATATTCAACTTCGCGAATAACGCCAGGATAGGCTTTTAATGCGATTTTTGCGGCATCTTCTTCTGTGACTTTCATTTTACTTTTAAAAGCCTGACTATTCACCGACTGGACTTCCATTTCTATTTCGGTAATTTTGCCGGTATCAGCTGAGCACATAAACTCCCACTCAAAGCCATTAGCATCGCGCAATTCAAATTCATAAAAAGGCTTACCAGCAACATTTAGCTTTTCTACCTTAACCAAGTTACCTGTTTTTTGTTTTTGAATAGCGGCAATACAGCTCTCCAGCGCTTGGTCAGTAGCTTGTACGCTACCTACAAGGCCAGCTCCAAGTAAAAGACTCGTAAAAAGGATAGTTTTTTTCATCATGTTCTCCAGGTTTATAAAAATATATATGACGCGATGTTCAAGTTTTTAAATTTTAGGCGCACTAATGCATAAAAAGTCAGCCGTCAGATCCGCTTTGTAAAGAAGCCGTTGCCTCTAAAGCCGCCAACTCTGTGCTAACTATATGTTTTCCAGAGGGCAATAACTGAAAAACGTCATTCATCAATTTTGCTAACTCTTTTAATTTATCCGCCGGATTATGTGGTTTCAGTATAGCTTTGATAAATTCAAGTAACAACATCCATTTGAGAATTTTTTGCAGGCTGCCGATGGTATACGCGGTTCGTTTGTTTTCTATGCGGGCAGATTGCTCTGGATGAACCATGAGGCAATGGTCAAACAATACACTCAAGCTCAGCCCTCGGCTAAAACGGCTTTCACTTTAAAGTCATTTTGCGTGTCTTTAAGACTTGTGTAGAGAGCTATGGGATAAAGTGGGGATTGATAACAAGATTACGTCGCATAAATTAAGGCACACCTACACCACGCGATTGCTGGAGAAAGATGTGCGGCTGATTGATATACAGGCTTTGCTTGGGCATACCCGCATTGCCACCACGCAGGTTTACAGCCATGCCGGGCAGGCGCGGCTATCTAAGTTGGTGGCGGATATATAAAGCATAAGCTATGATTACAGATGAACCGCACTGAACCAAGGTATTTATTATGTCTACTGAAGCATTTACGGTTAGAGAGAATCAAACATCGTACACCTACTTGATCATATAGCAGGATCACTAAATAGATCACGTAATTATTTGGTAAACCAAGCCATTCAAGAATACTTAGAAGCTCATGCTTGGCAGATTGAAAAAATCACCCAAGGTATAGATGCGGCTGATCGTGGTGAATTAGTCGAACATGATCAAGTCATCCAAGAAATAGATGCCTTGATTGAACAGCAAGCCAAACACAAGCGTGAAAATAGTCTGGACTGAATCTACCCGTCAGGATTTACAGGAAATATTTGAATACATCGCAGCAGAAAACCCTAGAGCTGCTCGTACTCTTTTTGCCGAGATCAAAGCGCGTGTCGGTGTGTTGATCGATCAACCGTTGGGTAGTGGGTTAAATCTGTAATCATGTGTAAATATTGAGTCCAAATTCGAC
>JACUUF010000183.1 GCA_014859465.1 Methyloprofundus sp. | reverse complement strand
AATAGTAATACTTTTTTGTTTTTAAATCAATAGTTTAACTATGTTGTTTTATTTAGCGCCTTTGTGTTTTTTATACTGTAGAAAAGCTTTACCCGCTAAAAATAAGGCTTCTTTGGGGATCGGTTTACTTTCAAAGCCTAAAGTATCGAATAAGACTTCTACGTCTTCTATGCGTTCAAATCCTACTGAACACTCAGCATAGATGATAGGGTTAATTACAAAGGTATGGGTCGCATGCGGGTTCAGGCCTTTTTTTTGCGCAAAAGAAAGGCCTGACCCTTTAATCCGCTTTAATCCCGATTTTGTTAGTGAGCACTTGCTTTGGAAAGCAAGTTTAAAACTACTACACCACTGACTATGAGCCCAATACCTACAAAACCCCATGCATCAAGCTTTTGCCCATGAAGCAGCCAGGCAATAGCTGTAATTATGACCACACCGAATCCCGACCAGACTGCATAAGCAACACCTACAGGGATGGATTTCAGAACCAGAGAAAGGAAATAAAATGCGATGCCATAGCCGATTATGACCACGGCGGACGGGGCAAGCTTAGTAAGGCCCTCGCTAGATTTTAATGCAGATGTTGCGATTACTTCGCCAAGTATTGCGATAGCAAGAAAAAGCCAGCCTTTCATGATGTATCTCCCAATGTGTGTAGGGTTTATTGTGAACCCTTAAAAATAATAATGGCAGACTTAACCTGATGGCTTGGCTGCACCGTTATCTAACATCAAGCCAAACGGGGCAAATGCAGCGCAGCCTAGTTTACGTCCATTTTTAGCGCCATGCTAGAAGTGTTCACTTTGCTATTTAAAACGGCCGATTATAAACAGGATAAAGCCAACCTATCCGATGATGGCGCCAATATGATGATTGGATTCTGTTGCTATACCCACTATAACATCGGCAATTATTAGTATGAAACCTATGCCTTCCCATTTAGCTCCGGTGCGTGTGACTTTAACATGCACTTGGAATATGTGCAGGGCCAGGCCTTTCTTTTTGCGCAAAAAAAGGCCTGACTGCTCCTGCTCTAGAGCCCTGGTGTTCTATTGGGTTGGGTTAGAAAGGGGCTCTTAATGAAGTGCTGTGTGTAGCTAAAGTGCGTCGATTTTACCATGTGAATAAAGTCAGAAATGTGACAGCAAGATAACGGCTTAGTTTCTAATCTAAAAATCATTTCAAGGCTAAATCACTGCAACTTTCCTGTACGGCCTGTTGGCTTGCGCCTATCGTGCTTAACATTTTGAGTTACCTCTACCTGCCCGGTGTTTGCTAACTGGTGGTGCAGATAGCTTGCCAGAGTGAGACTCTCCGCCGCTGCAATTATCGTCCTTGCTCGACCTTAAACGGCTTATGTTCTACCTTGTTATGATAATTGTTTGTGTCGGCCATTGTCATTATTTCACTAATTATTCTAGGCGTTGTATTATAAAGAAGATTGTTATCATTAGAGTTGGCTTATCAGGTTGATCAGTCGCTTATTTATTAATAAATCAGATTAAGATTACTATGGGCTTTGATCCAAAAAATATCGCTATTATTGGCGCGTCTGGTGCCATTGGCAGTGCTTTTACAAAGCGTTTATCTGCAACATATCCAAGCGCCAGCTTGTTCGCATTTTCTCGAAATGGTGAGCACAGCATTAATTATGCTAGCGAGAATTCCATTGCTGAAGCGTCTGAAATAGCGACAAAAGACAAACCTTTGGATTTGGTCGTTGTAGCAAATGGCATACTGCATGATGGAGAGCTAATGCCTGAAAAATCTTTGCGCGATTTATCAGCAGAAAAATTTCATCGTGTTTTTGAAGTTAATACCATTATACCGGCCCTTATTGCTAAACATTTTCTGCCTAAATTAAATAAACAACAAACCTCAATATTTGCAGCACTCTCGGCTCGAGTGGGCAGTATATCTGATAATAAGCTTGGTGGCTGGTATTCTTATCGTGCTTCAAAATCAGCGCTTAATATGATCATTAAAAATGCAGCCATTGAAGTGGGCAGAAGAAATAAACAAGCCATTATTGTTGGCTTACACCCTGGTACGGTGGGGAGTGATTTATCAAAACCATTTCAAGACAATGTCGCAAAGGGGAAACTTTTTACCCCAGAATACTCTGCTGATAAATTACTGGCTGTTTTACAAAGCCTCACACCAGAACAAACAGGGAAGTGTTTCGCATGGGATGGCAAAGAGGTATTGCCATGAATGCTATAAAAGCATTACTAGGCTTTATAGAGTCTGACATCATCAGGCTTATACGAACAAACCTACACCGATCGAGCTTTCGCTTATAACATAAACCTGGGTCAGGAATAATCACTGAACATAACAAACTGAGATTAATCAATGCATATTGTCTGGTTTAAACGAGATTTAAGAATAGAAGATCATCAAGCCTTAATACAGGCTGTGCAAAGTGCGCCCGTTATGCCTTTGTATATTCTTGAGCCAGAACTATGGCAGCAGCCTGATATGAGTCGTCGGCATTATATGTTTTTGCAAGATTGCCTTTATGAGCTGGATCAATCGCTCACTATGCTTGGTCAAAAGCTGATCATTAAAGTAGGTAACGCGGTGGATGTTTTAGATGCCATTCGCGCACGCCATGCAATTCAGGCTTTATGGTCTCATCAAGAAACCTGGAATGGCTGGAGCTATGAACGGGACAAAGCCGTAAAATGCTGGTGCAAATCGCATACTATTACATGGCATGAACCTTTTCAAAATGGCGTTATTAGGCGCTTATCAGATCGTAATGATTGGTCAGCGCGTTGGTACCGTGAGATGAAAAAACCTATGCTGCGAGCCCCTTCATACCTTAAAACGATAGATGAATATTCTGATAACCTGCCTGATTATGCTGAGCTTGGGGCTGGACAAGACAGCGTTAATGGCATACAAAAAGGCGGTCGAACGGAAGGATTAAGGCAACTAAAAAGTTTTCTCTACAAACGCGGTGAAGGCTATAGCAAAGAAATGTCCTCGCCCGTTACCGCGTTTGATAGTTGTTCACGGCTTTCTGCTCATTTGGCGTTTGGTACATTATCGATGCGAGAAATTTTTCAAGCCTGTGAAAAACGCAATCAAGAAATCCGCAAAATGGCTCGTGAAGACAAAGGCAAATGGCCATCTGCCACGCGCTCTTTTTCCAGCCGATTGCGTTGGCACTGTCATTTCATGCAAAAGCTAGAAGATGAACCACGCATTGAATTTAAAAATATGCATCCTGCTTATAACGGTTTAAGGGAACAGGATTTTAATAATGATTATTTTGAGGCGTGGAAGTCAGGGATGGCAGGATACCCCATGGTGGATGCCTGTATGCGCGCGTTAACGGCTACAGGTTGGCTTAATTTTCGAATGCGGGCGATGGTCATGAGCTTTGCAAGTTATCATCTTTGGCTACACTGGCGAAAGCCAGCTTTGCATTTAGCGAATCTATTTACCGATTATGAACCTGGTATTCATTACAGCCAAGTGCAAATGCAGTCAGGCACAACAGGGATAAATGCAATTCGTATTTACAACCCAATCAAACAAGGCATTGATCATGATCCAGAAGGCTCCTTTATTCGCCACTGGATTCCAGAGCTGCGCAATATCGATCAGGCCTATATTCATACGCCATGGCAGGCAGGATCACAAATGAATGGCTATCCTATGCCGATTGTTGATGAAAAGACGACAAGAAAAGCGGCCGCCGATAAGCTTTACAGCCTTAGAAAAAATAATGCCGCTCATAGAGAAGCCGCTCAAACAATTGTTAAAAAACATGGTAGCCGTAAATCAGTCTCAACGAGAAAAAGGCGGCAAAAACAAGCTAAAACCCCTATTCAATGCGAACTTCCATTATAAAAAATTTGTGCTTAATTTTAGGCGATCAGCTCTCAGATTCGCTCTCAAGCCTTAACGGCTTAAATCCAGATACCGATCTGATTTTGATGTGTGAAGTCTGGGATGAGACAACGTATGTAAAACACCACAAAAAGAAGATCGCATTTTTGCTTTCTGCCATGCGCCATTTTGCCGAAAACCTCAAAGATAACGGCTACCAGGTTGAGTATACGACATTGGATAATCCCGATAATACAGGGTCGTTCAGGGGGGAAGTGCAGCGTGCTCTACAAAAATATAAGGTGGAGCGCATCGTTGTAACCCACCCAGGAGAATACCGTGTCCTTGAGGACCTAAAAACATGGGCGAAGGATTTTGCTATCCCGGTTGAAATCAAAGAAGATGAGCGCTTTCTTTGTCGCTCTGATACGTTCAAAGAGTGGGCGAAAAATCGCAAACAACTTAGAATGGAATATTTCTACCGCGAGATGCGAAAGAAATATTCCATCCTGATGAACGGCAATGATCCTCTTGGCGGTCAATGGAATTATGATACTGAAAATCGCAAACCACCCAAACAAGGTCTTAATATTCCCCCACCTTATCTGGGTGAGATTGATGAGATAACAAAAGAGGTATTGTCTTTAGTTTCCAAACGCTTTCAGAATCATTTTGGTGATCTAGCGCCCTTTTATTTTGCTGTCACGCGCCGTGATGCATTGCAGGTTCTGGCGCAATTTATTGAGCAGCGGCTTAATTATTTTGGTGATTATCAGGATGCGATGATTGAAGGTGAGCCTTGGATGTATCATTCTCATATTAGCTTTTACTTAAATTGTGGTTTACTTCTACCTATTGAATGCGCTCAAGCAGCAGAAAAAGCCTACCATCAAGGAAAAGTGCCACTCAATGCGGCTGAAGGGTTCATTCGTCAAATAATTGGTTGGCGCGAATATGTACGCGGTATTTATTGGCTCAAAATGCCGGATTATGCCGCAGAAAATTTCCTTGAAGCCAAACGATCCCTCCCAGATTTTTATTGGACAGCAAACACTAAAATGAACTGTTTGCACCAGTGCGTGACCGAAACAAAGAAAAATGCCTATGCCCATCATATTCAACGCCTCATGGTATTGGGGAATTTTGCGCTTTTGGCAGGAGTCGATCCCAAACAGGTGAATGAATGGTTTTTAATTGTCTATGCTGATGCCTATGAATGGGTGGAAATGCCCAATGTCTCTGGCATGATTTTATATGCCGACGGGGGATTGCTGGCCAGCAAGCCGTATGCGGCGGGCGGCAACTATATCAATAAAATGTCTGATTACTGTAAAAAATGTAACTATAAAGTCAGCAATAAAACTGGTGCACAGGCCTGCCCGTTTAATTATTTGTACTGGGATTTTCTTGTGCGTAATAGAGACAAACTGGAGTCAAATCCACGTATCGCCATGATGTATAAGACCTATGATAGGATGGGAGCAGATAAACAAAGTGCGATTAACAACGATAGTGCAGGATTTTTCCAAAGGATAGAGGCCGATGAAATGGTCTAAAATTGCGCTTGATGCGTTTACCCCATTGATAAATGACATTGCTGGATGATGAAGAAAGAAAATTTACCCAAGAAAGTATGTATAGTGTGTGATCGTGCCTTTGTTTGGCGAAAAAAATGGGCACAAAACTGGAATGACATCAAATACTGCTCCGAACGATGCAGAAGGAACAAACAATGATTACCGTATTTTATGATGGAAAATGTGGCTTATGCTCGAAAGAGATCAACCATTATCGTCAAATTGCACCGACAGACCTTTTTAATTGGCAAGACATCACAGAGTCCGCTGATGCTCTTAAAAAACAGGGAGTCTCTCTTTCGCAAGGACTTAAACTCTTGCATGCTATAGATAATAAGGGGCAGATGCATATTGGTGTAGATGCCTTTATCCTCATTTGGAAACAATTGAAACGATGGCGTGTGCTAGCAGCTTTAGTCGGCCTGCCACTCATCCGGCAAATTGCAAAGGTTATCTATCAAATATTCGCTAGCTGGCGCTTTAAACGATTGCAACATTGCCAGTTGGCAGCAAAACAAGAAAGATCATGATACTGTTAATATAATGAGGAAAAAAACATAGAGGTTAAGCCTTTTTATTCTATTATTGTATTTATGGAGCTCAGGCAATGGCACAAGAAAAAGCAAAAAATATACTTGGTACCAAATTACAATCCTGCTGCACAAAACCAATGACCGGTTTTTTTAGAGATGGATATTGCAACACCCATCATATCGACCAAGGTACTCACGTCGTATGTGCAGTGATCACAGACGAATTTCTTCAGTTTACCAAATCGCGTGGCAATGATCTCAGCACGCCACGCCCTGAACATCAGTTTCCTGGCCTAAAAGCTGGAGATGCCTGGTGTCTTTGTGCGCTGCGCTGGAAAGAGGCTTATGAAGCCGGTGTGGCACCCCCTCTAAAGCCAGAAGCGACACATAAGAAAGCATTAGAATTCATATCAAAGGAAGCGTTAGAAAAGCACTACATTCAATAGTCTAGGAGATTATATGAGAAAACCACTCGACACGCTTCATCACACAGCTATACAGGTCAAAGATATTGCCACGGCTGTTTCATGGTACACAGAGCGCTTCGCATGTGATATTGAGTATCAAGACGATAGCTGGGCTCTGCTCAAGTTTGCAAATACCTCGTTGGCTTTAGTTCTGCCAGAACAACACCCCTATCATTTTGCCATTGTGACAGATAATCTCAGCGCTTACGGTGAAGCTGTCCCCCATCGTGATGGGACGGCATCCGTTTATATTAAAGATACATTTGGGGTAGTGGGTTAAATCTGTAATCATGTGTAAATATTGAGTCCAAATTCG
>JACUUF010000182.1 GCA_014859465.1 Methyloprofundus sp. | reverse complement strand
TCGCAACTCTATCAAAGAGTATTTTACCAGTTCTGTTATGAAAGTGTTCACCCTCCAGTAAATATTCGTCTTTGATCTTGTAGATGCGATCCTTTGAGTAGCCAAGATAAAGAGCCAGTTCACGCACGTTGAGCCATCGTTTAGCGCCCTCGCCTTCCAGGTGTTGTTTGATCAGTTTCAGGTCTGCTGCCAATTGTGGGAGCAGGTTTAAATATTCAATTCCTATATCCATGACAAACCCCTAAAAAGGAAATGCCCGAGGAAAGCCACGGCGCTCTAATTCATCCATTGCGATACCAAAGTGCTTCATAATGGCATCAAGGTTTCTGCTCGGATCGCTCATATCAGATTCAAGTGATCGCACATAAGCCTTAAGATCAAAGTTGCTGAGCTTGGATACATTCTTGAACTCTACTTCACTCTGCATCGTATGTTTGAACAGCGCAAAGTCATTTACCGGCTTTTTGGCATAAGCGATCTGATCAAGCACCTCTTTGTAAAACTCCAGACTAATGCTGACCTTATGTGAGATACATTTACGAGCTAAGATCATGTGATCTATGATCGCATCTTCAAAGCTGTACACGGCAACTTTTCTCTTGATGCGTTCCAAGGGAAGATCGACCTGCAAAAACTCTTTGAGGGTGTAGGCTTCTTTGACATATTCCCACAAGGGATGCGTTGATGCCCGGTTGCGATTATTACCGTTTTCAGTGTTGTCTATGATGCTGCCCGGATCAATCATGCGAATGGCATCCATGCTGTCTTTAAAGAGCAGTTCGGCCTTTTCCAAGAGCTTATCTACTGTATCAATATCAAAGCTCTTTAGGTAGGCTCTATGAAACTCAAACTCGATATTAAAAAGAGGCTTTTGCAGATCAATCTCATGATTGGCAAAGTACTCGTGCATAAGAGAGTATTTTTTAGACTTCTTTAGCTCCTCACGCTTGTCATAAAGGCGCAGTAAAAAAGGTTGCCTGCCTATATAGAGTGTTTGAAGCTGATGTTTAGTTGCCACCTCTTTGAAGTGGGAGATAAAGAGCCGTTTACGTGTGACAAACATATCTTTAGAGAGATTGCCCAGATCATGCTGTACAAATATATTTAGATCAGCACGTGTTATCGGTCTTTCTCCGGTCACATACTCTTTCAAGAGATCATCTGTAAATCTAAGCAGTCCTTTTAATCCGATCGTGTAGATGCCGTTAGCCATGAACTGGACTTGAATATCGTTTAAGCCCTCGTTGGTACTGGTATCTTTAAAGCCGATACGCACAAGATCATTAAGGTCTTTGAACCAGTAGAAGCCTTGTGCCTTTCCGAGGTGTTCAAGTGTGCTGCTTTCTATCTTTATCTTTAGATCATGCGGTTCAAATGGAATCTTTGAAGTCCGAAAGTGCTCGGCTTGGGTTTCGAGCTGATCTACGATGTCTAAAAAGAGTGATTCATATTTTAAGGTGCTGACATAGAAAAAATATAGGGTGTCAATACCGCTGATTGTTTTAAATTGATATAACATTTTTCATCCTTTCATTTTTGTTATTGAGGTTAAGAACCCGGTGTTACTATTACCGGGTAAACATGGCTAAGGCTTTGGAATCGATTTTGCGCGACCCGCGCAAACATCTCTTCCCAAGCCATCGCCCGACTACCATAAACTGACGCCTCGAGCACCTGACCAACCAATACTGATTGATCAGCTCGTTGTCAGACCTACGCATACGCTACGGCCTTTTAAATTCCGTAGAATGTGACCTGACCTTTGGCGATGATGGAGACTTCAACCTCTACCATTGTGTTCATCTTGTCTTTGTATAGATTGTATTTATCTTTTGGGATAGATATATCCAACAACTCATTTTTAACTTCACCGTTCTTTAGTGGCGTTTGCACCATCAGCTGAAGTTTCATTTTTCCGGGAACGATGGTTCCGTCCTCTTTTTTAAAATCCGCTCCAGTGAATATGTGGAGTAACTTTCCAGATAATTTGATCATGTTGTCAAATCCTTGTGTTTGAATTTGACTTAACGTTAAGTCTTAATTTGTCGACAGGAAAAGTTTGACTGGGAATTTGGTTTAGGGGAAGTTATTTCTTTGAGAATTTGGTTTTACGATATGCGAATTTGGTATAAAAACCTATAAATAGGGATATTCCACGTAAAATGAATGGTTTTCTAGGTTTTGGGAGATATTGTAAAAGCGGAATTGGCATACTTGCAAATTGTTTGTGCGATGACAAAAGTAATGTTCTTATTCCAGTATCACTGTTAATGGAAGCGTATACATTGCTGAGATCACTTGAAGATGCTTTTTTATTGAAAAGTTTTAATATACTCATTGACATAAAGTTTGCTGTAAACCCTAGATTTTTCTCATTGAACAACACTCTTTTTAGTACTTTAAACTTCTTGATATCTTGATCAGTGTAATACGATTTATGTTGACTACTTACATACCATTGAAAAATAGGCATCCCTTGATATATTCCTGTATAGTAAATATCTCTATCGGTTAGATAATCTTTTCTGTATCGATCTGTTGTATAGTCTTTATCATCAATAAAAGAGTTTACTAACTCTTTTGAATATCTGAAAGCTTTATCTTGATCAATCTTTAGATTTTGGGTTAAAAACGTATATATCACTATTAGCGATGAGTTTAAAATCTTGTCTTCGGCCAAATGTGTATATTTAAAATATTCACGGGTGTATTCAATTGCACTAAATGCCATCTGCATAAAAGTATTATATTGATGTATCGTATTGAACAGCGTTTTTATTAATGGAAAGATCATGTGCATACTTCCGAGAAAATACATAGACACTTTTTTATAGGCATGTTTTTTCAAGAGTAATAGCATCAGTATTTTAAAAAAATCCTTCATGCGCTCATCAGCATCAATGGATTTATCAAGAACTCTTGCTAAGCCCTCTTTGTAAGCTTTTTCTTTATTTGCGAAACCTTTGCCAAGTGACTCAAACGTATCTGTACTTTTTTCTTTTTTATCTTTCTGCGCATACTGATATGCTTTTTTATACTCACCTATATAATAAATTAAATAAAGTGTGTCTCTAGGCAACTCATAAGGAAGTTTATTGTTTTTAATAACCTGATCGTATTTGATTATTTCTTGGAGTTTTGAGGAGAGGTTTTGATATTCTGTATTTGAGAATATCTCACCAAATTTTTTATTGTAGAAGTCAAAAGCATTATTAACTAATTCGGTTGAAAGTTCTTTTTTCATATTCCTCTTTAAATGCAATTCCAAATTTAATACATCTATCCTTTTTCTTAACAACTGGGTAGCTATTCGTTGCAGGTTTTGCTACTTATAGTATGTAGACTTATAGTCATCAAAACGTTATATTAACATAGAATTTTAAACAATTCGATTAAAAGGAAATTAATATTGAAAAAGCCAAGTTCAAAAATTATAGCAATATTATCAGAAAATATTTTACGACTACGAACGAATATTGGGTTGTCACAAGAAGAATTAGCATTTAAAAGTGGTTTGCATCGAACTTATATAGGTGCTGTAGAGCGTGGGGAAAGAAATATAACAATTAGTTCTCTCGAGCTTATAGCGAATGCACTAGATGTTAAATTAACTACTCTATTAGAGAAAGAAGATAATTAAATGGATAAAAAAATAAAATTACCACCAAAAAATAAGAATGAACTAACTTCGCCAATAATATTAGCTGAAAAATTAAGTGTTCTAATCGGACAACCTTTTAACATAACAAGGAAATCAAGAACAGATGGTTCTAATATAAGAAAATTAATTGCCTCAACATTAATAGACAATAATTGTCCTATACCATGCGCTGAACATGAATTTAATGTTATTCCACCAAAGGCTAAAGGCGTACCTAAAATACTTTTAGAATATATAGATTCATATATTGTTACAAGTGGTAATATGTATAATTTACAAGTATGGAATAGAAATCCATCATATGAATCAATACAAATAGAGTATGAAAGTGGTGAGACATTAAATACTGGTGAAGTCAGATTTGTATGTACAAAAGTTAATCTGTCAACAAATATTATAGATTCTATTGTTATATTGACACCTGATTATATAGTTAATAACTTTGGACAATTTGGAAAGCCTACAATCAAAAGTCAACTTATAATATCTGACAAATCACGCTCTTTTGTAATATCTAAACCAAATCATATGCTATTTTATGATGATAATCATGAAATAGGCAATGAAAACAATATAAACAATATTCACAAATTTAGTATACATGATGAACCATCACAAGAGTCTCTTTTACCATTACAAACTATAAAAAAAAATAATAATTAGTCAAGTGATAGGACATACTATTGAGCCAGGAGCCACTAAAAATAGAGGGCAAAAACTAGAAGAAATCATTGCCAATGCATTAGGTTACACCATAAGGGAGAAGGAATTGTTAGCAGGAGGCTATCCAGATATTCGCAATCAAGCACTTGAAGTGAAATTACAAGATTCACCGACCGTAGATTTAGGAAAATATAGTCCTGAATATGAAGAAGTTGTGCCTAAGTGTGCCGGATTTAGCACAAGAAGCATGAGGTATTTAATAGTGTTAACTAATCCGGAAACAAATATTATAGAAGGGGCTGTTCTTTCTTCAGGAAGTAAGCTGGGAAAACATTTTACTTATATAGCTGATAAAAGCTATAAATGCCAAAGATCAATACCAATGTCATTTTTTGATGGGTTAAAAGGTATGTCCGTATTTAATCCCACAATTTAGTTGACTTGGAATATATCCAAAACTAACTCATTAATTTTGTGTTCTAAATCTTCTTGCACCTTTTTGTCTTTTTCATTAAAGCACTGTTTAGAAAGAGAAATCAAATCTTTACTTTTTTGGAGTTTTGGATTTGGTACAGGGAACTGCTCTACGTATTGTGATATAAATCTTCTTCTATTTGAATATAGTTTGTTTTGGAACTTACAATCATAAAATTTTTCTATAAATTTTGAATTGGCGATTGCTAAAACAAGCCATAATATATCTTTAGGCATTTTATCATTTTCATTTAGCATCCAATAGCAATCACCATTAACGACTGAACTACTATCGTCAAACCAAAACATAGGCTGTTTTGAAATATCTCGAAAAATTATTTTATTCTCATTCCATAGTTTTGGGTTTTGAGGAACCCATATTTCGTTCCATTTACGATTTGCCTTAATAATATATTTTCTTCCGCTTAATTGTTCTTTATGAGATTCAAGATATTTTTTCGAAAGTGGAAACTGATCTAAGTCTATCACTTTTCTTTTTTCATTCTCGTGTGTATGTGTGTACAAAATATATTTTTTATTTGTACCATTACAATGAAATCTTCCTGCATTATGATGTGTAATTAATGGTTTTAGTAATTCAGGTTCATATCCTACTTCTAAGTCCCAATTAGAACGTATGAATACATTATCTGCAGTTGTTTTTACTCCTACTCTAATCTTTCCAATATCTTTAAATGTACACCAAGTGTTATCTATGACTTTATTTAACCAAACTTTTGTTTCATCATCTTGAAGTCTCCATAAATCGGATGAGTGTTTATCGAATCTAAGTTCTCCATTTTTAACAATGAATAATCCATTTTTTGATGAAACAATTCCATTATATTGTAATGCTTCAATTTGATTATCAACTTCATGAATTACATCAAGCTCATTATTTTTTTCAGTCATATAAACTGATGAAAATGGAACGGTATATGATTTTTTTGACTTTGATGGTGTTAATACCATAACAGCTGGTAAAATAGCTGCTTCGAAAATTTTAGTATCACCGAAATCCCAAATCCCTTTGATAGTATATTTATCATATAACATCTCACGAAAATGACTTGCACCTTTAGTTGTTAAAAATCTATTAGATACAATTACACCTGCTACTCCATCTGGTTTTAAAATTGAACTCATTGCAATAAGAAATGCTTGGTATATATCTAAACGACCTTTTAATCCAAAGTTTTCACGAAGAACTCTAGATTGTTCTTCTTTTAAATTTTGTGTTCTTATATAAGGAGGATTAGCAATGAGTAAATCGAAACTAGGAATATTTTTATTGTCTAATAAATCTAGTGTATTACAATTATTTCTTTTTTCCAAACAAATATTTAAAAAATCTTCATTTAGTAAAGTCAACTTTAGATTAGGATAATGTTCAAGTAATCTTAATTTAGAAATTTCTATAGACTTTTTATTTATATCAAATCCATAAACTTCAATATTAACTATTGAATTATCATATAGTTGTTTGATTAAACTTATCAATAGTTCACCGTCCCCAATGGCTGGATCAACTATCTTTATGTTGTCTTTTAATTTGAAGTTTGAAATTATTTTATTTGAAATAAAATCAGAAACAACCTCCGGAGTGTAATGTGCTCCTTCTTTTTTTCTTGATTCAACGTGTTTATATCTAGACAAATCATTCCTTTGTTTTATGCTACTTATAGTATTCAAAAAAAACATTTTTGTCAAGGGTTAGTGAGGTGGTAGAAAACAGTTAGACAACATTTGTCGTGACCAATGATTTCGCCAAAGATCTTATTTTAGCTACTTGGTAAGCTAATCAAACATCTCTTAATGGCACTTAGCGATAGATTAGAGTGTTACAAGTAGCTATTTCAGGGCTTTTTAGTATTTATAAGATGCTCCAGCATTCAGAGCCATAGTAAAATATCCACTGTGCCCAAAACGTGCCCAAATATGACCATTTTTGACTAATTATTGAAGTTTG
>JACUUF010000181.1 GCA_014859465.1 Methyloprofundus sp. | reverse complement strand
GATTTTAGCTTCTAAAATAACCTGGCGTTGCGATTGTGCTTGCGTGGCATCGATAAAGCGTTCGATTTCTAATAGCTGCATTGGCTTTGCGCGGGCAACAATGACACCTGTTTGCTTATTGAGCGCAATGCTTGCTTCTGGAGTACCGGCAATTAAGGCTTTTAATGATTGCTCTAGTTCACCCCAAAAATTAGCATCTGTCTGAGTGATGATCGAGCCGCCAGAGCTTGAGCCAGAATTCTCACTATTGCTGTTCCCCGTTGAATTTGAATTTGAGTCTGAAGCAGAATTTTGTGCGCTTTGACCAAAGGTTACACGGGTACTCGATTCACCTTTGCGGGTAATATCTAATAGATCAATTTTAAATATTTTAGTTTGTGCGCTAGCCGGATAAATAATGTAACCCATATCCGTTTTTTTATAATCATAGCCGTAGACTTTATGCACGGTCATTAAAACTTGCTCAATGGTTACTTTTTTTAGCGTTAATGAAATGGTGCCTTGAACGTCAGGATGAACCACCATATTAGTGTCGTTATCGACCACCAGGCCCATAAAAAATTCCCGCGCAGCTAAATCGTGTACAGAAATATTAAGTCGTTCTGCAATGGGCATTGCGCGTTTGTAGGGCGTTGCATTCAAGGTTTGATCAAAATCTGGGACTAAGGCGTCACTGATTTCTTTGGGTGGCGTCTGAATTTTGGAGGGTTCAGAAACGATAACATCAGGAAAATAATCATCAACAATTTGCTTTTCTGGGGTGCAGGCAGTCGTCCCTATAAGGCAAGTTAAAGCGAGTAGGCGCGAAAGATTTTTCATACTAATGATTAGATTTATACGATGCAGGGATTAAGTATAAAGTTTTAATAAGCCCTTGATGCTTTATTAAAACAGAGTTCTGATTTACTTTTAATAAAGTAAGATCATTAAATGATTCACCTTGTTTTAAGGTTTTACCGTTTAAAGTGGCATGTTTTGCAAGCGGCGAAAGCCAGGTCGCGGATAGCACAACGCCTTGAATTTCAATCGTGGCTGCATGTTCGCCTGTAGGCATATTAGCCGGTTTTGTTGGGTCGCGAAATTGCGCAATGGCCACTTGGCTTAGCATTAACAAACACAAGGCTATTTTTAGTTTAAACACGTAACCAGTGCTCCTGAAAACCCAAAGTATAGACTTTAATGGTCACTTCTGCTGTTGGGTACTCTTGTGTTTTGTAATCTATGCTATGCCATAAAAAACGCCAAGGCGAGGCCTCTATCGCTTGTAGATAGCGTAGCGTGTTTTGGTAATTGCCGGAAAAAGTTAAACTTAGACCATGTTCAAAAATCCAGGATTTTTCTTGTTTTTGGTCAGTTAAGGATTTTACAGGGAGCTTTTCGACGCGCATAAGTTGTAACCCATAGTCGTTATTTAATAGCTCAGCAAGCACTAAAGTCATGGATTCTGATTCGACAAAGCGCTTATTACCTAATTGAATTTTTTGTTTGAGCTGTTTTAGATGGGCTTTTACCTTGCCTAATGCCTGGGTATTTTGTTGGTTTGGATTAAACTTTCCTTGTGCTTCGATTTCCGCCTTGGCGATGATTAAATCATTTAATTGTGTATCTAATTGACTTATTTCTGCGCGCAACTGTTTTTGTTGCTGCCAAGTGGGTTGCAGATACAGGTTCTCTAGTCCCATCCATAAACCGCCAAGTACGGCAGCGACAATATAAAGCTTTTCACGAAGTGATAATAACTCAAGGCGCGCTAATAACATCTTGTTCATAATGCGGGCTTCTCTTCTGGTACTTGTGTGCTGATAGTAAAGTTGATTTGTTTGGCGTTGTTTTCAGAAGCTTGCATATGTAAATGAGCAAAATAGCGCCCTTTAAACACGGCTTCTTTATTTAGACGTTTGATTAGCTGAGGCAACGTATCTGGTAAGTAAGTACTGCCTTGTAATTGAATTGCATTGGTTTCGCTGTCTATGCTTATTTGGCTTAACCAAATAGTACTAATTGACTGTTCAGCTAACGCATTTAAGTAGGTTGAGAAGCCAGTATTTTTATCTGATTGTTGATCGCTTAACAGGGCGACAACGCGCTCTACGGACGCAGAAATATTTTGTAAACGATCTAACTCGCTGGCCAATAAAGGGTTTATTTCTTGTTTGGGATACTGCTGCTGGATACCTGATAAATCGCTTATTTCGCTGTTTAATTGTGCCTGTTTAATGGCTAATTCAGCGTTTAATTGATGCACTTGCCAGGCTTGCCAAGCGCAATAGCAGAGCACAAGCAAGATCAATAAACTAGCACCAATAATATAGGCTGGTTTGTTTGGTCCTGCTTTTTTCTCTTGTACTAGTTCTTGATATAAGTTGATTTGTTGAATCATGTATCGCTCACCTCATCACGCAAAGTGGCTCCAATAACGGTTGCACAGTAAGCTTGGATTTTATCGGTGAGTATCGTATCGCCTTCTAAAATCGTAGAAATATCCATAATACGCGCATTAGCACTTAAGTTTTCATTCAAATGGTTGAGAATAATTTCTGTATGGCTAGGGACAGGGATAACTGCAAGAGTTGAGATAGGGGGGATGCCGTAATAGCTTTCAACGTAATCTAAAGAGCGTTGAATATCTAATGCTAAATCATTTATTGGCTGAGAAGGTACTTCCGATTCTAAGCCTAAGTCTGTAAAGCCAAAATCTAATTTACGCGATAAATAAAGACTGCCTTTTTTTTGTATGATAATACTGCCATGTTTAGGTAATAAGTGCAAAATGGCGACGCCGCGATTATTTTCTGGAAGTAACGTGGCTAAATTACGTAAAGCGGTTTCTTGAATGTCGATCACTTCAATGTTGAAACCCGCTAGTTCGCAGCGGTTTATTTTGGGCTTGAGCGCGGCAGTTGAGCTAGCAATCGCTGCTAACATGCGGTTGCTACTGCTGTGTTTGGCCTCAGGGAGATGATAAAAATCAATACAGGCTTCTTCTACTGAAAAATCAACTAAATCAGCAATTTTCCAACGTAGAGCCTCACGCATCTCATCGTTTGTGACAGGCGGTGTCTCGATGGTTAAATGTCTATAATCAGCAGGCGCTAAAAGTAAATGACAATGAAATTGCTTGAGGCCATATTCATTTGCCAAGCGGGATAGCGTATTGGCTTGTTCATTTTGATCGGTAATGGTAAAAAAATCACTGAATTCTAATGCCAGTTTATTTTCCAGCGTATATTTTGCAATAGCAACGCTTAAGCCTTGAGGGAGAAAGCATACGCTGACGACCCCGTGACACACCTTCTTTCTTCCTAAAAGTTTCGCTAATAATTCCAAGTGCTTGCCTAGCATGTTGTTGAATTATTTTCGATTTTACAGAAAATAACCCAAGGGTAAAGGTCTTTACATTAATGCGATAAGGTACGTAATAAATTAGCGTAATCTTCGTCAATTTTATAGTCTGTACTGCGTAGTTCTTGAATGCGTTTACAGGCATTTATCACTGTTGTGTGGTCACGGCCACTAAAAGCATCGCCAATTTCAGGCAAGCTATGACTGGTCAGTTCTCTTGCTAAAGCCATCGCCATTTGTCTGGGCCTGGTAACCGATTGCTTGCGACTTTTAGATAATAAATCAGCCATTTTTATTTTGAAATAGTCGGCAACGGTTTTTTGAATATTGTCGATACTTACTAGCTTATCTTGCAGAGAGATCAAATCATGCAACGCTTCTTTAGCAAAATCAATAGTAATCGCCGCGCCAGTAAATTGAGCATTGGCCAAAACACGACGTAAAGCGCCTTCTAGATCTCGCACATTGGAGGGAATGCGTTTACCAATAAAAAAAGCCACTTCATGGTCTAATTCAACACCCGACTGTTGCGCTTTATTCATTAAAATCGCCGCGCGTGTTTCTAAATCTGGGGGTTCAACAGCAACGGGCAGGCCCCAGCCAAAACGTGATTTTAAGCGATCTTCTAGGCCTTGAATTTCTTTGGGATATTTATCGCACGTTAAAACAACCTGATTTTTCTTTTCTAGTAGCGTATTAAAGGTATGGAAAAACTCTTCTTGAGAGCGTTCTTTGCCTGCGAAAAATTGAATATCATCGACAAATAAAGCATCGACATTGCGGTAATATTCTTTAAATGCATCAATACTATTTTGCTGGAAAGCCCTAACCATATCCTGAACAAACTTTTCAGAATGTAGGTACACAATATTAGCATTCGGATTTTTGGCTAAAATAGCATTGCCGATGGCATGCATTAAATGTGTTTTACCTAAGCCGGAAGCGCCATAAATTAATAAAGGGTTATAGGCTTTACCAATATTTTCAGAAACTTGCAACGATGCCGCTTTGGCTAATTGATTGGATTTACCTTCCACAAAGTTGTCAAACGTAAAGGCTGTATTAATAAAGTTAGGCGATCTTTTCTTTTTCGGTGGCTCACTTGTGGCTTCAGCTGGGCGCCTTGGTTGATTGGGCGGGATGGCAGGTTTTGAGCTGCGTGAACCAATTTCCATTTTTACTTTATATTGGCCGCCAGAAAATTCAAAAATGGCATCTTCAATTTTACCTAAAAAATGGTCTTTAACATGCGCAATAATAAACTGGTTAGGCGCCAGTAAGACAATAACATCATTTTCTTCTTGCGCTTGTAATGGTCTAATCCAAGTGTTTAAATCATTGGTAGAGATTTCATTTTCAAGACGGGAAAGACAGGAATTCCAAATAGAGCTCATTAAACAATCGGTAAGATAAAGTGAACAGTATGATTTTAGCTGGGGCTTATATCGCTGTTAAAATAAGGAAAAAAACAGAATCTGAAGCAGTTTTCAGTTGCCATAGATAATAGCATAAAAGGGCTTATCACCTCCTTAAATAATACCTAAAAATGACCATAAAAATGCAAACTATATTAATCACGGGCTGCTCAACAGGCATAGGTTACCGCGCTGCAGTTATGTTAAAAGAGCGCGGTTATCGAGTCATTGCATCAGCTAGAAAAGCAGTTGACGTGGCACGCTTGACTCAAGAAGGTTTTGAAACAGTGCAGCTAGACCTTGCAGATAGCGCTAGCATTCTCCATGCTGTGCAACAGGTAACGGCAATGACCAGCGGTAAACTCGATGCTTTATTTAATAATGGCGCGTTTGGTCAGGCAGGCGCTGTAGAAGATTTGAGGCGCGAGGTTTTACGCGCGCAATTTGAAACCAATTTGTTTGGTACGCACCAATTAACCAATCTGATCATTCCCCTAATGCGCGCACAAGGTGGCGGACGCATTATTTATAATAGTTCGGTATTAGGTTTTGTCGCCATGAGTTACCGTGGCGCGTATAACGCCAGCAAATATGCCCTAGAAGGCTTGGTTGATACGCTACGCCTAGAATTAAAAGGCAGCAATATTTATCTATCGCTGATTGAACCAGGGCCGATTAGCAGTGATTTTAGAAAAAATGCCTTTGCTTCCTATCAAAAAAACATAGACTCAGCTAATAGCGTCCATAAAGAGACTTATTTGGCTATGGAAACTCGTTTACAAAAAGAAGGCCCCGCCGCACCGTTTACTTTACCGGCCGATGCCGTGGTGGAAAAAGTGATTCATGCGCTACAATCGAAGCGCCCTAAAATCCGCTATTATGTAACTTTTCCGACCTATTTATTTGCCTTTTTAAAGCGAATTTTACCTGCGAGTTGGTTGGATTATTTGTTAGCTAAGGTGTAATAAGAAGGCGTTATTTTGCCTATGTGACTGGCAATACTCAATAAATAAGCCCAGATAAAACGGTGTTTTTCTGGGCTATCCGTTACTTTATCAGGTCTTAGTTCAATAGTTTATTTACGCTAGTTTTCGCGCCATCGATGGCACTAGTGGTTCCACTTTCAACAATAGTCCCCGTTGTTGCGCCTGCTACAGCACCATTAACACCTTCTTTAGCGCTATCAGTGGCGACGGTTTTAGCCATATCAGAAACAGATTTATTATTGACTTGCTCTACTTTATCAGCAGTTTGCTGTGCACTGTTAGTTGCATCAGTCATTTGATTAGCTGCATCATTAACATCGCTTAAACCAAAAGCCATGACATTTTGAGCGCTGATTACTAATAGACTTGCAATGAAGATTTTTTTTAACATTTTTGTTCCTTATTTTTATGATAAAAATGCCTTGCAGGTTAACCTGCTAAAAGCATGAAAATTAAATGATATCAGTATTTCATAGCTAGCTAGGGGGGGTATAAGCTAAAAATAAAATATCATTAATAACCATAAAGCAGGATTAATGCCAAACCTTATTTTTATAAGCAAATGCTTGGTTGACTATATTCCTTATTCGAGTTGACCGCTGTATTGATAATGATTCTGGGCTTAGAGTTACTGAGGTAAATGAATTTTATTTTTAGTGTTGTGTGTCTTAGCTAATAACATTTAAAAAAAATTGTCGTGATTAGGCAACGGATTTTATCCGCTAAGCTTAATGACTTGGCATCATCTATAGATATTTTAATCATAAACAATGACTTGTCTGTTTGTAAGGGGGCGTTAATAAGCGTCGTATTAAGGAGACATGGGCAGTCATTAGCATTTTTATCGTTTTTGTGCTGAAGCATTCTCCGCTATTGCTTAAACTGAATGGTTATCTCATCTTTACTCGATTGTTACATGCATGTCATAAAGTTTTGTTATGTTAATCTTGCTAATCACTAAGGAATAACTATTGATTAACTTCAAGCTTTGACAAGGCGTGCAATAGCTTTAGCTATTGCTGTGTATGACGAAAAAGCTAAAGCTTTTTTG
>JACUUF010000029.1 GCA_014859465.1 Methyloprofundus sp. | reverse complement strand
GAAGCAACACTTGATCCTTAAAAATAGCTAGCACAGGGGCCATTTTTGCTTCTGCACGGTGCATCGCGTTGATTAATTTATTATATTGCTGTTTAGTCACGGCCAATTTCTGCAAGCTATTGCGCCGTAATGACGCAGTGCTAAATTGCTCGGCTTCATCAGCCCACTCAGCAAATAAAGCTTCTGAGACATCTTTTATATCAGCGATACGCTTGCTCACTGCAGCAGCTTCATCCTTACTTGCTTCATATTCGCTATTTAACTTTTTATAGACAGCCTCTAAATCGCCACCGTTAAACTGTGTTAGCGCACTAAATTGCTCTAGCGTCGTTTTAAATTGTTCTTTGGCATCTTGTTGGGTATCACGCGCTTTTTCTACGCGATGCACCATTATTTCACGTTTTGGAATACCTATTTTTTCTAAGCCACTGTAATACATGCTTGAACAAGCGGACAGCGACAAGGCAATGAGAGTCAGCATAAATAAACGTAACAATTTGATCATAAAAATCTCCATAAAAATCAGCACACACTAATGGCTATTATCTCTGTTTTAACCTTCAACAGAAAGACATTAAGCAGCTCATCCGATGCCAAAAGAATAATTGCGCGTACAAGCACTTGAAAATATTTTCTTATCTAACAAAATTCTTGTAAGATTAGGTCTGTTCTTCGTTCATTAACAAAGGTTAACCATAATGAAATTAAATGTTGCAGCTACACCAGCCAGCGAAAGTGCACTGGCAACCAATAGAGTTTTAACAAACACTTACCTGCTGCTTTCAATGACACTACTGTTCAGTGCCTTAACAGCCGGCTTAGCAATGATGTTCAATATGCCGCCTTTAGGCATGATTGTCACAATGGTTGGTTATTTCGGGCTACTTTTTGCCACCACTAAATTTAGCAATAGTTATTTAGGTTTAGTGTTTATCTTCGCACTAACCGGTTTTATGGGCTTAACTTTAGGCCCTATCATTAGCATGTACTTAACTCATTTCAGTAACGGCTCTGAACTAGTTATGACCGCATTAGGCGGTACTGGTGTTATTTTTATCGGCTTATCTGCTTATGCATTAACGACACGTAAAGATTTCAGCTTTTTAGGTGGCTTCTTAATGGTCGGTATTTTAGTGGCATTCCTAGCGGGAATTGGCGCTATGGTTTTTGCTATTCCCGCCATGTCATTAGCGGTTTCTGCCATGTTCATTTTGTTAATGTCAGGTATGATCTTATACCAAACTAGCGAAATCATTCATGGTGGCGAAACGAACTATATTCTAGCGACGATTTCTTTATACGTTGCTATCTACAACTTATTCCTAAGCTTATTACAGTTATTAGGTGTCTTTGGTGGCGATGATTAATTAATCATCTAGCCGCGCAAAAAAGCCCAGTTCTACTGGGCTTTTTTGTGCCTGCGGTATTATTTTTCTTGCAACATCTCCAGCGCTAATTCAGCCATATTCTCCGAACCACCGCCCGCACCTATTTCAAGCTGCACCGTTCTTAAACCTTCGCGTATAGATGCCGCGTATTCTTTATCGCGCAAAATATGTAAAATCTCGGCGGCTAAGTTTTGCGGCGTAGCTTCATGTTGAATAAACTCGCGCACCACCGACTTACCCGCAATAATATTAGGCAAACCAATAAACTCAGTCTCCACTAAGATTTTAGCTAATAAATAGGTAAGCGCAGACAATTTATAAGCAACCAACATCGGCACCGTTAATAGTGCAATTTCCAACGTCGCCGTTCCCGATACCGTCATCACCGCGTCGCAGCACTGTACCGCATCATAGAACTGATTTTTAATAGCTTTCACTGGCACGCGGGAATGCTGAAAAGAGGCTTGCAATAATTCATCGCTGACTGAATCCGCTTGGGGTAAAACAAACTGCACGCCTGGTATCGCTTTTTGTATTTTCTCAGCAGCTTGCAGCATAATCGGCAACATACGCTTAATCTCATCAGTACGACTACCTGGCAGAATACCAATGACTGGCTGATCCTTTACTAAATCAAACGCTTGAAAATCAGCTACTTTGCTCCGTTTGGCGTGTACTTTATCGACCGAAGGATGCCCGACATAACGTACTGGGACATTTTCTTTTTCATAAAAAGGCACTTCAAACGGAAAAATAACCGCCATCATATCAATAACTTTACCGTATTTAACCACGCGTCCCGGCCGCCATGCCCAAATTTGAGGGCTGACGTAAAACAGCACTTTTATCCCGTGTTTCTTAGCGAAAGTAGCCAGCTTAAAATTAAACTCTTTATAATCGACACAGATCAATAAATCAGGACGCTGCTCAAGTAATAACTGCTGCATAGCCTTTAAGGCGCGATGGATTTCAGCATAACGTTTAATTACCTCGATAACGCCAATGACGCCTAAGGTTGACGAGTCATACCGTAGATCAATACCGGCTGCGGCCATTTTCTTAGCACCCATGCCGATACCTTGAATATCTGGGCAACGTTTTTTTAGCTCAAGAAATAAATTTGCTGCGTGTTGATCGCCCGAGGACTCTCCAGACACCAGCATGATTTTCTTGGACAAATGACTCATAGACGCGACCACTCCGATACTATTTAAAAAACAACACGATTACACTATAATTTACTAACACCTTCTATCAGACTGCAAAAAGGCATTAAGTATGGCAATTTCATTACAAGACCAACTGTTAAACTCAGGTCTTATTGATAAAAGCAAAGCGAATCAAGTAAAAAAAGGAAAGTATAAACAAACCAAGCAACAACGCAACAGTAAAACCACACAAACTGACGAAGCAACCCTACTTGCGCAACAAGCACTCGCTGAAAAACAAGCAAAAGACCGGGACTTAAATCTACAAAAAAAGGCCGAAGCTGAGGAAAAAGCGATTCTTGCCCAGATCAAACAATTAATCAAAGAAAATGCCCAAGCAAAAGCCAAAGGCGATGATGCCATAGCTTATAATTTCTCAGACCATAATATTGTCAAAAAGATTTATGTCAGCGAAGCCACACTGAAACATATCAGTAATGGCAAATTAGCCATTGTCAAATATGACTCCAGTTACGATCTCGTCCCTGCGCAGGTTGCCGAAAAAATCAAGCAACGCGATCCTAGCTATGTCTTGGTCATGAATGATAAAGATCAGGAAGCAATTAATACCGGCGATGATCCTTATGCCGACTTCCAAATCCCTGATGATTTGATGTGGTAAGCGTGTAAGGCTGTAGCTTTTTTTGCAGGTTGGCTTAGCTCTTTTCATAAGCCGACGCATTGCACGAATAAATGCTGGGCTGAAAAAAGTACCAAGCCAACAAAAATAACGTTTTATTTAAACTTACTGCCCCCGTTGCCACACAGAATCGATAAACCTCCACAACTTATCTAAATCACCAGCCTTAGCGGTATTAACCGCAATACTGTATTGCAATTCATTAGCGCTTAATGCCTGCTGACTGCTCTGCTGATTATCTAGTACGGCTTGCGTCGCATCAGACACATTATCAGCCTGTAAGCTACGCTGATCAATGCGCTGAAGCAAAGTAGCCTGATCGGCCTGGGTATGAATAATGATAAAGGACGCTTTACATTGCTCAGCTAACTGTAAAAAAATTGCTCGCTGCTGCTGCGCTAAAAACGTAGCATCGATCAATACACTATACTTTGCCTGCAAAATATCCTTGGCGATAGTTAATAAATGTTGATAAATTTTATTACGATTTTCAGCGCTATACTGCTCGTCACTGATGACATATTGTTTGTGTAATCGTTTACGCTCTACATCTGAACGTAAGCTGATGATCTGATACCGGTTAATTATTTGCTCAGCTAACCAGCTTTTGCCGGAGCCCGATACGCCCTGCATAATAATAAGCATGGGTGGCTCTAGCTGAGTGTAGCTCTGTGCTAATTGTAGATAATTATGATAACGACTTAAAGCTTGTTGCCGCTCCTCCTCTGAGGCGTTCTGATGCGCACGAATCGCCTCAACTTTAGCGCGCACCATCGACCGATAAACCAGATAAAAGCGTAATAATTTCAGCCCTGAATAATCGCCCGTTTGCCAAAAATAAGTATTGAGAAACTGATAGGCAAGATCATGGCGCTGTTTACTTTGCAAATCCATCACCAGAAAAGCAACTTCACTTATGCCATCAATCCAATATAAAGCGGGATTAAATTCAATACCATCAAAAGGCACAACCCGATCCTCAATTAAAGCGAGATTGCCCAGATGTAAATCACCATGACATTCGCGAATAAATCCCGCTTGTTTGCGCTGGGTAAAAATAGATCTTAGTTTAGCGTGTTGCTGTGCGCTCCAACGCTTTAATGAGTGGAGAATACTTGGCTTATCTATATTAGCCAGCTGTTCAATTTGACTAAAGTTCTCTTGAACCGGTAATAAAATGCTAGCAGGATGACCAAATAAGGTATTTGCATTAGCTGAGGGTAATTGCGCATGAAAATCAGCAATGATAATTGCCGTTTGCTGTATATGCACACCATCTAAAAGCCCAGCAAGCAGTAAATGATCAAAAGTATTATCTGGCGGGAATTGGCGCATTTTAACCGCATATTCAATCGCGACACCCATCCCTTCAAGCTGTGGCTGTGTTGCCTTGCCAGAAATAGCAATGACTTCCAGATAAATATTGGGAGCCAAACGTGAATTTAAGCGCAATTCTTCTCGGCAATAATGCTCGCGCTGAGCCAAAGAGGAAAAATCCAAAAAACCCAAATCCACAGGCTTTTTGATTTTATAGGCATAAGAGCCCGTTAAAAGCACCCAAGAAATATGCGTTTCAATCAGCTTAAAACTATCCACTGTATGCGGATACAGCGCAGGGTTTTGCAGCGATTTTATCAATAGAGCTGTCATAATTTGACGACCTTTTAGCTGTAAATCAAGCAAATTCTGGGTTACGTTATCTACGTTTCTCTAGATAATCTAACCCAAACGACAAAGTTTTTAGATTGCGTGCGTTTATCCAGGCATATTCTATTCAGAATACCGCGTTTTTTTTCCGCGTTAAAGCAGATTTGTGCGTTACAATTAAGTCTTGATTTTATTTTAATCATATTTCTTAACCTAACCAAGGATATAAAAATGGCCGAATTTAATAAGTATAAATGTAAAACCTGTGGTCATATCTATGACGAAGCATTAGGCGACCCTAAAAATGGAATTCCTCCGGGAACTCTGTGGGCTGATGTACCTGATGATTGGGAGTGTGATCGTTGTGGCGCTATGAAAATCATGTTCAAAAAGATGATTAGCTAAATGCTTTAGTGCGCCAAGGACGGCGCACGCAAGGCAATCACATCGGTATTGCATTCGTTTGTACTGCGTTAATGTAATCATTCGGTGCAATATTGGGTTACCACAGAAAATCTAGGCGACTAGATCAGGTAATTAAATGCATCACCCCCTCTCTAACCGAACCCACGCTCCACTCAACAACAGCAACATTAACAAGCCCCACAACAAACTCGGCATTAACCAAAAATTCTGTTGGTAATAGGTCGCTTTAGGTGCTATTAAATACGGCACTTCATACAATCCTGCCCAGGCCTGATGCATAGGTGATTGCTGTAATATTTGCCCTGAGGCTAATACCACGGTAGAAATACCTGTATTAGTCACACGCACTAACGGGCGACGCGTTTCTACTGCACGCGCCAAGGTCATAATCATATGCTGATACGGCTCTTGCCATGTGCCGTACCAAGAATCGTTGGTGACATTAACAATAAATTGCGCGCCTAAATCTGCTAGAGATTTGGAAAAATCAGGGAACAAACTTTCATAACAGATTTGTGGGCCTATTTTATAGTTATTCAGCGTCAATAACTCAGTTGGGCCCGCACCCCGACCAAAATTACCGACCATCGGTAATAACTCTCTCAATACTGGAAAGTATGCTTCTCCCGGCAGAAATTCACCAAAGGCTAATAAAATCGATTTACTGTAATAAGGTGACTGTACTTCACCTTGTGCATTTAAGGTAAATAAAGAGTTGGTGATTAAGCCGGTTTGCATGTCTTTGGCATACGAGCCAGTAATTAATGGCACGCGCCGATCATGCACATATTGAATTAATTGCTGCGCATAATCGCTGTTTTGATATTGATCATTTAACAAGGCGGGGAATGCGGTTTCGGACCACAAGATAAAATCAATTGATTTACCCGCATGAGCGCGCAAACCGGCATCGGTGGCCTCTTGATATTGTTGAATAATTTTACTGTAAAAGCCACGCCCAAATTCGGCCGCAACTTTCTCTGCATTACCGATATTCGCTTGCACCAACAAGGCATTAAAAGCAGCATCTGGCTTAGGCAAAAAGGCTTTAGCGCTTAAACCAAAAGCATTCAACATCGTAAAAACAGTAATAAAACGCAGCAATATTTTATTTCTTGCCGCTTTATTATGTCTGCTTTGCCATGCAAAATACAAAGGCACATTCGCGAGTATCGTGAGCATACTCAGACCACTAAAGCCTATATATTCAGCCAATTGGTAAACCGGCATTTGCACCCCATACCACGCATAGCCGAAGTTCCATTTAAACAGCATCGGCAGTGCCCACAAGCTTAAAGCCGTAAACAAGCTCATAACCAAGATAGATTGCCAGCCAGTATAGAGCTTTTGTTTATAGCCGATAAACCAGAAGATTCCCGCAACGGGGACGAATAAATGCGCGATCAGCGCAAATAAGACCATGCCTAAGACCGCTACAAACCATGGCAAATGGGCAAATTCATGCAATAGATAAGTAACCCAATTGAAGCCAATTAAAGTAAAGACGAAAGTGGCTAAAACGCCGCTAAGTATGACATTGCGTAGCCGCGTTTGCTGCGCCCAGAAAATCCAAAGAGGAATAAAGGCAAACAAGGAAGCCCAAGGTGGAAAAGGAATATAGCTGGTGCCGATTAAAATGCCGGATAAGATGGGCAGTAACCACGGAGTTTTTAAACTCATTGTTATGACTCTAAAGTAAGGGGGATTTTAGTCCGCTAGCATAAGCGAATTGATAGCTTTCATTTTCAAGCGAGGTAGGGTCTGGTTTTAGCCCGCATATGCATGCAAGGCGGGCTAAAACCACGTCTTGCCTGTTTATTTTTTATCTAAACTTTCTAACTTCTGCTCAACTTCAGCCAAGCGTTTTAAAATAGCTTTCACCTGCCCTAATAAGGCCGGCAATTTAGGAATACTGGCCATTTCACGCATTACTTGTTTAATTGGTCGATTAGGTGCGCCCCAAACTACTTGATTTGGCTGTACGTCTTTGGATATACCCGTTCTGGCCGCGGCTGTTGAGCCATCCCCCATAGTGATATGGTCAGCAATACCGACCTGCCCCGCTAAAGTCACACGTTTGCCTAAAGTAACACTACCCGACAAGCCAACATGAGAAACAATAATACAATGCTCACCAATCGTATTATTATGCGCAATCTGTACTAGGTTATCGATCTTTGTCCCTTTACCGATACGGGTTACGCCAAAAGTCGCTCTATCGACACAAACATTACAGCCAATCTCGACATTATCTTCAATTAGCACTCCGCCTAATTGCGGCACTTTTTTCTGCTGCTGACCATCCCAAAAATAACCAAAGCCATCACCGCCAATCACAGTTCCTGAATGAATAATGACATTATTACCTAAGGTCACTTTAGACAAAATGGAAACATTCGGGCCAATACGACAATTCTCACCTATCACGACATCATGACCAATAAAGGTATTGGCATCAATCGATGTGCCGGTACCGATCGTGACATTATCCTGAATACAGACATGTGCGCCAAGTGCAACATTAGCGGCGATAGTGACCTGCTCTTGCGCAATAACAGCCGTGGCATGAATGCCAGAAAATTTAGGCTCAGATTGATCAAACAGCATCATAATGCCGATAAAGGTCTCTTTAGGCTTATCTACTTTTAAAACATTTTTACCTGGCAATTCAGGAAAACTTTTAGGCACAATCAGAATCGAGGCATTACTTTGTTGTGCTGCCTCTAAGTATTTATCATTTTCTGCGAAAGAAATATCACCCGCAACCGCCAAATCTAAAGAATTCACGGCCATTACCACGGCATTTTTATCGCCAACTAACTCCCCACCCACCTGTTGCTGAATAGCTGCTAACTGCATTAACATTCTCTCTGTTCCTTATAAAAAAACAGCTAACAACCCTAATCTGGGCTGTTAGCTGCGATGTTTTAATTAAAGGTGTTACTTAAGCCAAACTCTTTTTAAAAGCCGCCACTAAATCTAAAACCTGCTGTTTATAATCCATTTTTTCAATGGCGTTCAAATCCATCCAGCGTAAGCGATTCGCATTGGTAACCACCGTAACAGAAGACATCGCCATCGCGGCACTGGCAATCATTGGGCTTAATAAAATGCCAAAGACGGGATACAACAAGCCAGCGGCAATTGGAATACTTAAGGCATTATAAATAAACGCACCAAATAGGTTTTGCTTTATATTAGACACCGTTGCTTTGGAAAGTAACATGGCTTCGGGTACTTTTAATAATGAGCCTTGCAGAATCACAATATCAGCACTTTCTATAGCGACATCGGTTCCTGTACCAATAGCAATACCGACATCGGCTTGCGCTAAAGCGGGCGCATCATTAATACCATCACCGACCATACCGACAATCTGACCCGCTTGTTGTAGCTCTTGCACAATAGCGGCTTTATCTTGTGGTAAAACTTGAGCGCGTACTTCAGTAATGCCGGCTTGTTTGGCAATTGCTTGCGCAGTCACGCTATTATCACCGGTGACCATTAATACGCGTATGCCTTGTTCTTGTAATTGTGCAATCGCTGTAGCTGAATCGGCTTTAATTGGATCAGCTACAGCAATAATACCAGCAATCTGGCCATCAACAGCCAATAACATAGGCGTTTGCCCTTGCTCAGCCAAATTTAGCATAGTGGCTTTAAATGCCGCGCAATCAATGCTTTCTTCTTGCATCAAGGCTTCATTACCAAACAGAACGACTTGCTCTTTAATTAGCGCAGATACACCATGCCCAGCAACGGCATGAAATTGCTTGGCACGCGCTAGCTTTAATTGCTTTGCTTGGGCAGCATTCATAATTGCTGAGGCTAATGGATGCTCAGACCCTTTTTCGATACTTGCCGCTAATTGCAACACCTCATCTTGCGTGTAATTCGCATAGGCTTCGATAGTGGCGACCGTTGGCTTACCTTCCGTCACAGTTCCGGTTTTATCCAGTACTAAACTGGTTATTTTACCCGCTGTTTGCAAAGCATCACCATTACGAATCAAGATGCCAGATTGCGCCGAACGACCGACCGCCACCATCACTGAAATCGGCGTTGCTAGCCCTAAAGCACAAGGACAAGCAATAACCAAGACGGTCATTGCGGTAACAAAAGCATAGCCTAAAGCAGGATCAGGGCCCCAAATACTCCAAATAATAAAAGTTAAAATAGCAATCAGTACAACAACCGGTACAAAAATGCTGGCAATTTTATCGGCTAATTTAGCGAGTTCAGGCTTACTACTTTGTGCTTGACGCACACTTTTAATAATTTGTGCTAACGCCGTATCACGGCCAATACGCGTTGCTTGATACATAAAACTGCCTTGCTGATTCATCGTTCCAGCGGCAACCGTAGAGCCTACAACCTTCTCAACCGGTAAAGCCTCACCTGTCAGCATCGACTCATCAACGTTAGAATGACCTTCGACCAATATACCATCAACAGCAATTTTTTCGCCTGGGCGTATTCTCAGCGTTTCACCTAATCCGACCTGTTCAATTGGAATATCAATTTCTTGCCCGTCTCTTAGCACCCGAGCGGTACGCGGCTGTAAGCCAATTAAAGCGCGAATCGCGCTCGAGGTTTTTCCCCGAGCTTTAGTTTCTAATGCAGCGCCAAAATTAAGAAAAGCCAGAATAATAATGGCCGCTTCAAAATAAGCATGCGCCGATAAAGAAGGTAAATATTCAGAATAATCAATCACGACACAAGAATACACCCAAGCAGATCCGGTGCCCAAGGCGATAAGGGTATCCATATTCGCCTGACCTGCTTTCAGCGCCTTAACTGCACCGACGAAAAAATGGCCGCCGGAATAAAATAAGATACCCAGGGTAATTAAAGCAACCTCAGGCCAAAACCAACTACCCGTTGCCGAACCGATATCGGGTACACCGCCAAAATGACCAACAATCATTAAGGGCACGCCAAATACGCCAGCAACCGCGGCCTTACGCACTAACTGACGATAACGCACCATTTCCTGCTCTTCTTGTTCGCTAGGGTCTTCAAACCCCTCCATAACTGCGGCGTCATAGCCTGAGTCCTTCAGTGATTTTTTCATCAATTCAGGGTCAACATTGCCTTTTACTACAGCAGAATGATCTGCAAAATTGACTTCAACGGAAGTTACGCCTGCAACAGAATTTAAGGCGGTTTCTACGGCACCAATACAACCTGCGCAACGCATCCCTAAAATAGATAATCGAACCTCAGTTTCAGGATTATTTTGATTAGAATTGTCTTTACTCATAGCTCACCTCTTGCATGTTATTACAGACGCCATATTCTTTTTTCTATTTAATCTTCTACCGTAAAACCCGCTTTTTCAATGAGTTCGATAATATCATCTTCACTGATAATCGCGTCATCAAAGACCACACCAACATAGCTATCAACATGACTGGTATCAATCGATACAATGCCTTCTTTGCTACCCAATTCTTTTTTAATCGTCCCTTCACAACCGCCACATTTCATTCCTGTTACGGTTAATTTTACTGATGTTGTCATTATTGTCTCCTTAACATTAATAGATAAATTAGCTTTACATCATACTCGACTCATAAACAATAATCATGATATAAATTGCTAGTAAATTCAGTTTTTCTGCATCAACCTCTTATATTATTAAAATAAATATTATGCCAATAAAATATCCGCTAGCCCTTTTCCTTTTATTCACTACTAAAATTTTATGTGCAGCAGAACTCATAAATTTAAGCGCCAATGACCTCAGTAATGAATTGCACAGCAACGCCTTAGTCATTGATATTCGCACCCCTGAAGAATGGCAACAAACCGGTGTTATTCCAGGCAGCCATCCGATTATGTTTTTCGATAAAAACGGTAAGTCTGATGCAGAACAATGGTTAACCGCCGTGAAACAACTACAAACATCACCTGATCAAGAAATCATCTTAGTGTGTCGTTCAGGGGGACGCAGCGGTAAAGTAGGTCATTATTTAACTGATCAACTGAATATGTCCCATGTATCCCATCTCGCCAGTGGAATTTCCTCTTGGTTAAAAGAAAAACGCCCGACACAAAAAATGTGTTCACCTACTCAAACTTGCTAATTCATGTCATTTAAAACGATTACTTACCAAACCATTGCGCTCGCTGGCATAGCCCAAGCGGCACATTTAGTTCAACAACTAGCCACCGCAGGAAAAGCAGATAAAGCAGCTATCGAAGCCAGCTTAAACAGTTTATTAGCCATAGATGTAGACAATCCAGTGGATATTTATGGCGGCTTAGCGGGTATACGCGTTGGCTTAGAAGCACTACAAAAACAACTGAGCACTAACAAAATAACCAACCCTGAGCAAGCTCGGTATGCGGCTTCATTAGTATTTTTAGAAAGCAAATTTGCCGACAATCCAGATATGCAGAAGCAAGTGCAACACAAAATCAAAATTGCCCAAGCTCAATGTACACACTTTGGTATTATGCATGAAAATGTCATTGCTAATTTAGCAGATATTTACCACACAACAATCAGCACGATAAACCCGCGCATCATGGTCAATGGCGACCAGTCTTATTTAGCTTCGACAGAGATTATCAATAAAATAAGAGCCTTGTTACTTGCGGGAATTCGTTCCACTATGCTCTGGAAACAGTGCGGTGGCAGTCGTTGGCGTTTTATCTTTTTTAGACGAAAAATTCTAAGGGAAGTTGAATTTTTGTTATCTGAAATAGAGAAAACAGCAGCATAATATTTATCACGCCTTGCCCCTTTAACATAAACTAAATAAGGTCTGGCTTTAGCCCATAGATACCTAAAAACCTGTGAGCTGAGCCTCTCCTCCTACAAAGTTTCTGGCAATAAACTGCGCATTTTTTCTAAACCTAATTCTCTAGCAACTTTAATATTGGTCTGCGGAATTTTTTCAGGATTTTTATAGCTAGCCAAAGCGCGCTCTATGCTGTCTTCGCGAATCAAATGCAGCATTGGATAGGGCGAGCGATTGGTATAGTTAGCAGGATCATCTTCGTCACTATCAGCAAAGCAATAGTCAGGATGAAAACTGGCTAATTGATAAACACCTTCATAGCCTTGCTCCTCCATAAAATCATTGGCTATATCGACAACGTCCAAAAAATTTTCAAAATCTTGTAAGGAATTTTCATAAATAAGCAGCGTAGTCTCTAGCTCACTGTTCTGATCTAACCTAAGTGCCTCAGCAGCTAAGTCCTCTAAACAACACTCTAATGACTGCGCATCACTGACTTGAAAATGAATTTTTCCCTGTTCAAAAACAGGTTTAGCAAAAGGACAAAAATTAAGCCCAATAACAACCCTCTCTAGCCATGCTTTTGTTTGGTTTTTAACTTTTTCACTTTGAGTCATCATATGCTAACTTTATAGCCCAATTTCCAGTGCTTGCAATTCTTCTTCCTCTTCATCAAGCATTTCATCCATACCAGGAATGAGCAAGTTATCAGAAGTATTAGCGCCTTCGGTAATTTGATAATCACGCCACTGCAAATAGGAGGCACGCATAAATACATAGGGATCAACAGCCGCTTCATTAATAAGATTTAACGACTGAGTAGCATTAGCTCGGGCGTTAAAAACACCTAATAATTGTATAGGCCAAATAGCGTATGTGACTGGACTACAAAAAGCGTCAACAAGCTCGCCTGGAATCGTTCGATAAGCAGAAGGGCCTAACAAAGGAAGCACCAAATAATCGCCCCTCGGCACCCCCCAAACAGCCAAAGTCTGGTCAAAATCTTCTTCATGATATTCAATATCGGCATAGCTTGCGACATCAATCAAGCCACCAAAACCAAGCAAAGTATTAATCAGAAAGCGTTCAAAATCGACACCTGCCTGCTGCCCTTTAGCTTGTAAACCATCATTAAGAACCGTTTTAGGGCCTTTTAAATTAGTGAAAAAATTTGTCAATGTGGTTTCTAACAAATCCGGAAGAATCCACTGATAACCCTTAACTAGCGGTGAGGCGACATAGGTATCTACATTATCATTAAACGCATAGATGCTGCGATTCAAGCTTTCATGTGGATCTTGTACATTCACCTCCACCAGCTGCTCACCTGAACTAGCGCAAGCCGTTAATAACAAAGCGCCAACAATACCAATAAAACGAGAAACTAATTGATTATTCACACACATTACACTTACATTACTGAGAGAATTTTTCGATTTTAGCAGAAATTTCGCTTATTAACGCATCAAAACCCGATTTCTGAATAACAGCAACATATTCAGAGCGCTTCAAAGCTAAATCACTAACCCCATTAGTAATGATATTAATAATGCGCCAGTCATCGCCTGTTTTTTTCAATAAATAATCCATACTGACATTTTTATCGTCTGGCAGCACTAAAAATGTGTGTACGTAAATCTGCCCTGGAGATAACTGTTTCACCAACTCTACTTTAAAATTTTCCCCCGAAAAACTTTTAAAATAATGTGCATAAGAAGCAATACTTAAAGTACTGAATTTTTGAATCAACTCTTCTTTCTGCTCTGTGCTTAAGTTTTGCCATTCTTTGCTAACTATAATTCGGGTGATTTTAGCTAAATCATGGGTTTTAATAACAACTGGCTTTAGTTGCTCAAAACGTTGCTCAAAATTCAACTTATCGCCTTGCTGCATAATATTTAACAGCTCAGATTGGAATCCTTGCACAACTTGACTAGCAGCTTCAGTTTCATCGACTTCAGCCGACACTAGCTGACTAATAAAAAGCAAAAAAAACGCAGCTATCATTTTTGTTAATGACATCATAATAATTCAACCTTTCTGATAAATACGACCTTTCCTGCGCGAACGCTCACCTCGCCAATAACGAATAGCTGAAGTCCAGGTCATTAATAAATATAATCCAGCAATCACTGGCATAGATAAAGCCCACGCTCGATTAAGCGCATAAAAACCTAAAGTAGGTAAATAAAGCCTCAACATAACAACGACAGAAAATAACGAAAAAAACCACGCATTGCCCGAAAAACAAACTAAGCCCATTAGCGGTAACACATACATTAACGTCATAATAACAGTACAAACCAACAATAGACTCTTAGAGTACAACAATTGAGTATAGGCAGTACGCGCAACCATATCCCATATTTCAGTTAAAGAGACATAAGGTCGCTGACTGATCACGCCATGAGTCAACCCTACCCAGGTTTTATAGCCCGCTTGCTTAACTTTCTTGGCCAGCGAGCAATCATCAATCACTGCCCCTTTGATTGCCGCCATGCCACCTATAGCTTGCAAAGCCGCAGTATCAACTAAAATGCAACCACCGGCCGCAGCAGCGATCTTGCTTTGTGGGTTATTCGCTAAAGCAAAAGGATAAAGCATTTTAAAAAAGTAAATAAAGGCAGGCATCAGCATTTTCTCCCAAAAGCTATCCACCTTTAGCATCGCCATTAGTGAAACAAACTGCAAATTTTCACTATTACGCTTATTTATTAAACTCGCCAAAATACCAGGCATTAAGTGAATATCTGCATCTAACAGCAAAATCAGAGGTGTTTTAACCGCGTTCAAGCCCTGCTCTTGCGCCCATAATTTCCCCGTCCAATCTTTAGGTAAAGATCCAGAACGGATAATATCTAAGTTTACCAAACCCTGATTTAATGCAATCTCAGCCGTGCCATCTGTCGATTCATCATCCACCAGAATAACGCGCAAGCCCTGCCCTTGTAACTTAATTGCCTGCAAAGTATCCGCGATCACCGGCGCTTCATCTCGCGCAGGTATAACTAGGGTTACATCGCTTAAATCAACAGACCCTTGCTCGTCGTCCGCCTCCAAAACTTCTTTGATGCGCCAAGGCTGCCACGGCAACAAGGCGGTCATTAACCAAATAATTGCCGCTAATGCACTTAAATATTCACTCATACTAAAAAATCAAGTGTTGCCAGAATCAATAGTGACCGGAATATCACTTAATGATGAACCTTTATAGCTTGGCGCTTCTACCATAGGCCCATCAACTTTAGGGCCGCGAATTGCTACGCCTAAAGCCTTTAAAGGATGCGCTAAAGTATCTGACACCGCCGTTGCTTCATAACCACAATGGGCCATACAACCCTCGCACTTAGCATTCTTACCTGCGCCATATTTGTCCCATGGCGTAGAATCCATCAGCTCTTGAAAACTATCAACATAGCCTTCATCGGATAGTAAATAACACGGTTTTTGCCAGCCAAACACATTACGCGTTGGATTACCCCATGGCGTACAGTCATAGTTTTGATTACCCGCCAAATAATCTAAATACAGTGACGAGTGATTTAATTTCCAACTTTTATTTTTTCCGATAGCAAAAATACCGCGAAATAATTCTTTGGCTGCATGGCTAGAAATAAAAGAATCTTGGTCAGGGGCATGCTCATAACTAAAACCAGGGGCAATAGTAATTCCTTCAACACCTAATTCAGTCGCATAATCTAAAAAGTCAGCCACTTCTTGCGGTGTTTCACCTTGAAACAAGGTGCAGTTAATAGTAACCCGAAAACCTTTGCCTAAGGCCAATTTAATTGCCTCAACAGCAATATCAAAAACGCCGTCCTGGCACACAGAGGCATCGTGCCTTAACCGATTACCGTCTAAGTGAATAGAAAAAGTTAAATAAGGCGATGGCGTGTAATCATCAATCTTCTTTTTCAATAATAAAGCATTGGTACAAAGATAGATAAATTTCTTACGCGCAACAATGCCTGCAACAATTTCCGGCATTTCTTTATGAATTAAAGGCTCACCACCAGGAATAGAGACCATAGGCGCGCCACATTCATCAACAGCTTGCAAACACTCTTCAACAGATAAGCGTTTATTCAAAATATCATCTGGGTAATCAATTTTGCCACACCCAGCGCACGCTAAATTACAGCGAAACAAAGGCTCGAGCATCAATACTAAAGGATACTTATCAACCCCTTTGAATTTTTGTTTCATTAAATAAGTAGCTACAGCAATTTGCTGTCTTAAAGGAACACCCATGCAGTTTACTCCAAACTTTTTATAGATAAATTAACTAAAGTTGCAAATATGCAACAAAAAAAGCAATTTTCAAAACAAACCGATGCAACGACTTAAATAACATCAACCCTTTAATCCATCATCAATTGCTAATAACTGATAAGCATACTATTTTTGAGCGACGAACACCAGTTAGCTGTTTTATTTTTTAGCAAAACAAAACGCATAAGTCGTGTAAAAAAAACAACAAAACAGCATTAACTAACGACCTTAATAGGACAAAAAGGCAACGCGTTTGCAAAAAAACAACAGACTTTGTATTTAAGCTACATTCAGTCTATAATTTGACACTAATTTGATTTATTTTGTCACCAACAATCACCCACTATAGAGAGTATGACTGATACCAACCTATCTATTGATAATCCAGAGTCGCTTTTAGCCGCTTCTGTCGATGAATTCCAAGCCATACTACTTGAGGGTGTTTCACGGACATTTGCACTAACCATTCCACAATTACCCAAAGGCCTCTACGAAGCCGTTGCTAATGCATACTTACTATGCAGAATTGTTGATACCGTTGAAGATGAAGTCTCTCTCACAGCCGAACAAAAAGAACAATTCCTTAGTCGATTTATAGATGTAGTAAGAACCGGCAAAGACGCTCAATCCTTTGCTAGCGACCTAGCACCACTACTATCTAACCAAACCATTCCAGCCGAACACATGCTGATTAAAGTAACGCCGCGCGTGATTGAGATTACGCATAGTTTTGCACCTAATCAAGTTGAAGCCTTACTCGGCTGCGTTGAAACCATGGCTAAAGGCATGCCCGCCTATCAAAGCATGGATTTACATGGCGGCCTTGCGACCCTGAAAGACATGGACGAATATTGTTATTATGTTGCCGGCTGTGTTGGTGAAATGTTAGCTAAACTATTCTGTCATTACTCGCCAGAAATCAATCAACATCGCGACCAGCTACTAGAGCTTTCCATCTCTTTTGGCCAAGGCTTGCAAATGACTAATATCTTAAAAGATATTTGGGATGATGCGCAGCGCGGCGTATGTTGGTTACCACAAGATATTTTCACGGAAACGGGTTTTGATCTGAAAGACCTCAGCTCAGCGACTAGCACCAAAGAATTCCAATTAGGCCTTGAGCACTTAATCAGCATTGCTCAAAGTCATCTAAAAAACGCTTTAACCTATACCCAGCTTATTCCCAGTCATGAAACAGGCATACGCAATTTTTGCCTATGGGCGCTAGGGATGGCAGTGCTTACACTTAATGAAATCAAAGCACATTTAGATTTCAACGATTCCAATCAAGTTAAAATAACACGTAAAAGTGTTAAAAGAACTATTTTGACTACCAAGTTAATTGGTCGTAGTAACTTTTTACTCTCTTACGTGTTTAATGCAAAAAGCAAAGCACTTGTTTGTCAAGACTGGCACTATCAAGCGAACAGCTAATTTATATAATGTTTACTGAAAACTACAACAACATGATCAACACTCGTACTTTAGAGAGTGCCATAAAGAATGCACAAGACAAACTTTTGTCTTTGCAACACAAGGATGGCTATTGGATTTTTGAACTGGAAGCAGACTGCACCATCCCAGCTGAATACATCATGATGATGCATTATTTAGATGATATAGACGCAGAACTGCAAGCTAAAATTGCCAATTATTTACGCGCCAATCAGTCCGAAGACGGCAGCTATCCTTTATTCCGTGGCGGTGCTGGCGACATTAGTTGTAGTATCAAAGTTTACTATGCTTTAAAAATGGCTGGCGACCAAATCGACCTACCTCACATGGCTCGCTTACGCGACTATATCCTCAGCCAAGGTGGTGCCGCAAAAGCCAATGTCTTTACCCGCATCGCTCTTGCTATTTTCGAGCAACTCCCTTGGCGTGGCGTACCGTTTATTCCCGTGGAAATCATGTTGTTACCCAAATGGTTTCCTTTCCATATCGATAAGGTGTCTTACTGGTCAAGAACCGTTATGGTGCCATTATTTATTCTTTGCACACTAGAAGCAAAGGCTAAAAATCCACTTAATGTTGATATTTTAGAGCTCTTTATTATCCATCCTGACAAAGAGCAACATTACTTTGCCGAAAGAGGCTTACTCAATAAATTCTTTTTATTTTTAGACGCACTAGGACGTAAATCAAGAATCTTAATTACTGACAAAATGCATCGCCATGCGGTTGATAAAGCACTCAAATGGTTTACTGAAAGATTAAATGGCGAAGATGGCTTAGGTGGTATTTTTCCGGCCATGGTCAATGCTTATGAAGCCATGCTACTACTTGGTATACCGGCCGATGACGAACGCGTCATCACCGCACGCAAAGCCATTGATAAACTTTTAGTGATCAAAGAAAACCAAGCTTATTGCCAACCTTGCTTATCTCCTGTTTGGGATACAGGCTTAACCTTATTAGCCTTGCAAGAAGCCGACTTAGCCAGCACAAAAGCACACAGAGAACGCGCTTATGCCTGGTTAAAAACCAAACAATTATCTAATGAACCTGGAGACTGGCGCATACAGCGCCCTAATTTACAGGGCGGCGGCTGGGCTTTTCAATTTGCAAACCCGCATTACCCCGATGTCGATGATACTGCGGTAGTCGCCTTTGGCATGGCCACCTCCGGCCTACCCGATATGCACGAATCCATTCATCGCGCGACCCGCTGGATAGTGGGCATGCAAGCTTCCAATGGTGGCTATGGCGCGTTTGATGTAGATAACACCTATTATTATCTAAATGAAATTCCTTTTGCAGATCACGGTGCGCTATTAGACCCGCCAACTATCGATGTTAGCGCTCGCTGCGTCATGCTCATGGCTAAAGCTTCACAAGACCACAAAGAGTATCTGCCTGCTTACCAGCGCTGCATTAATTATATTCGTAGCGAACAAGAGGCAGACGGCTCATGGTTTGGTCGCTGGGGAACCAACTATATTTATGGTGTCTGGTCAGTATTAATGGCACTAGAACATACCAACATCCCAAAATCAGATCCAATGTACACCAAAGCGACGTCTTGGTTAAAAAGTGTACAGCATGAAAATGGCGGCTGGGGTGAAGACAACCAAAGCTATGAAAACGATAGCCTGCGCGGCCAATTCCATACAAGCACCGCCTTCCAAACCGCATGGGCATTATTAGCTTTAATGGCGGCCGGCGAAATTAATACGCCAGAAGTAAAGGCAGGCATTACCTATTTATTAAACAGCCAAACCGAAGATGGTGTCTGGGCAGATGAATGCCATACAGCACCTGGCTTTCCACGGGTTTTTTATTTGAAATACCACGGCTATGATAAATTCTTTCCATTATGGGCCTTAGCACGCTACAGAAACGAGCAAAATAAAACGTGATAACTGGCATTCTTGTTGCTTTACCTGAAGAACTACACACCCTCACAAAAATAAAAATAAAACAGGGTGAATGTATTGCTGTGGCTAAAAATACAATCGCTACCCTATCCGGCTCAGGCTCTGAAAATGCACAAATTGCCGCACAAAAACTCATAGCTCAAGGCGCAACCCAATTGATCAGCTGGGGTTGTGCGGGCGCTTTAGCGCCCCACTTAAAAGCAGGGGACTTAATTATCCCTGAGCACATACTCACTCAAGATAATAACTTAATTACCACACATACCGAGTGGTCCAAGCAAATAGCAGAACGACTTAAAAATAGCCTAAAATATTATACTGGCACACTATTAGAAAGTAATTCAGTGGTCGCTTTAGCGGATGCAAAAAATGAACTTTACCAAACAAGCCAAGCGCTAGCGGTCGATATGGAAAGTGGTGCCGTAGCACGCATAGCTGAACAAGCACAGATACCCTTTATCGCCTTACGTAGTATTGTTGATCCCGCTAACTTAGATTTACCGCAGGCGATAAACCATGCGATGGCAAAGCATGGTTTAGTATCTATACCAAAACTGCTACTTTATTTATGCGTTCACCCGAGCGAAATTCCCCGCTTAATTAAATTAGGCTTAAATTTTAATGCCGCTAGCAAAACACTCAAACACCTTGCCTATCAACTTCCACTTATAAGCCAAAATCAATGAGCCAAGAAATGTCGCGTTCAGCAAAAATACTCGAATGGCAAGGCTGTTTTATTGTCCGCTTTGCTTGGTTAATCGTTATTAGTAGTCTGCTCATAAGCGGGCTAAGCCTTTATTATGTAAAAGATAATCTGGGTGTTAATAATAATTCAGCGGAAATGCTTTCGCCTGACTTACCGTTTCAAAAAAATACCAAACGCTTCGAAGAGGCTTTTCCACAAGATTCTGATGCCATCATTTTTGTGGTCAAAACACCAACCCCAGAAGAAACAGCAATTGCAGCCGCGCAACTACTAAGCGCGCTAGAAAACAACAGCCCCTACTTCGAGTCCAGCTACATCCCAGAAGATAATGCCTTTTTCCGCCAGCAAGCATTACTGTATCTATCACCCGCCGAACTTGAAAAATTAGCGTCTAATTTAACTGATGCTCAGCCGTTTATTGGTTATCTTACGCAAAATTATAACTTAACAGGCCTGTTTGAAATTCTAACGCAAGCCTTAGAACAACAAGATAGCGTTATCAGCCAAAGTTTACCCGCTTTACTCAGCAGTATTAACCGAGCGATTATCGATACTGCTACCAATAAAAGCTATCATGTCTCTTGGCAAACTATTTTAAATTCCAATAGCCTTGCCAATAAAACACAGCGTATCGTTATTGCCAAACCGAAACGGGACTTTTATTCCATGATGCCCGCAACTGCGGCCGTCGAAAAAGCCCGAGAAATCACCGCGCAATTAAGCACTGGGATGGCTGACCTTACTATTGATATTACTGGGGATGTTGTTTTACAGCATGAAGAATTAGAAAGCATTGGCGATGGTGCCATATTAAGCGGTATAGGCTCGCTCATTCTGGTGCTGCTTATTCTTTTCCGTTGCTTTCACTCTGTTAAATTACTGTTTGCAACGCTGATCACCTTGTTAATGGGGCTATCACTAACGGCTGGATTTGCCGCGCTTGCTATCGGCCATCTAAATGTTATTTCCATTTCTTTTGCGGCACTGTATATCGGTTTAGGTGTTGATTTTGCGATTCATGTCAGCCTGCATTATCGCAACGGAATTAGCAAAAATTATAGTAACTTCATTGCCATAAAAAAAGCGCTACATAGCGTGGGCTTTTCTTTATTTCTTTGTGCGCTAACCACAGCAATCGGCTTTTTTGCATTCGTACCTACCGATTACAAAGGCGTCTCTGAACTTGGATTAATCTCCGGCGTCAGCATGTTTATTGGCCTAGGCTTATCTTTAGTCTTCTTACCTGCGCTATTAAGTCTATTACATTTAAAAAAGGCACACGCATTTGAAAGCAGCGAACAAACTAGTTGGCTGCAAACTGCGCCTTTACGCCACAAAAAAGTGATTCGCATCATCAGCCTTACGCTCGGGGTTGCGTGTTTATTTGCTACGCCTTACATCACTTTTGACTCTAACCCCGTCAATATGCGCAACCCAACCTCTCCATCTGTAATCGCCTTTAAAGAGCTACTGACATCAACAACAGACTCTCCCTATGCACTCAATGCTTTATGTAATAGCACTGAAGAAGCCCACGCACTCGCGCAGCGATTAAAACAATTAGCAACCGTCAATAGCACGGTAACACTAGAAAATTTAGTTGCGCCTGACCAAGAAGAAAAACTCTTGATTATTGAAGACCTAAATATGCTTCTAGGCCCTCAATTGAGTCAGTTTAACGGAATCTTAACGCCCTCTGACACAGAAAAAGTACTCAGCAAATTTCAAAACACACTAAACACTATACTGGCTAACAATCAATCTGGGATAGATACCGAAACTCTCATGACCCTTAACACCAGTATCGAACAATATAAAATCAGCCTACAACAATCGGCCAACCCAACGCAATTAAACAACGCATTAGATAACAGTATTTTAGGTCTATTACCGCACACTATCAGCACTTTAAGCCAAAGCTTAGGCGCTTATGAGTTTGACTTAAATAATCTACCCGACTATATAAGCACGCAATGGTTAAGCCCTAGCGGCATTTATCGGATCATGATATTACCTAAGCAAGACTTAAATATTCCGGCTAATTTAAAACGCTTCGCCCTGGATGTACAAAATGTTGAGCCTACTGCTGTTGGCTTACCTGTTGGCGACTTAGCGTCTGGACAAGCTGTAGTCAACGCCTTTTTAATGGCTTTTAGCAGCTCATTTGCATTAATCACGGTCTTGTTATTATTCTTATTAAAAAGCGTTCACAAAACCTTACTTGTCCTAGGCCCTTTGATTTTAGCGTCTTTACTTACTTGTAGCGTTAATGTTTTACTTGGCATTCCTTTTAATTTTGCTAATATAATCGCCCTTCCCTTACTTTTAGGTATGGGGGTAGATAGCGGCATCCATATTATGCATTGCCTACATGAGCAACTTGAGGATAATCAGCACATACTGCAAACCAGCACCGCCCGTGGCGTTACGTTTAGCTCGATTACCACCATGAGTAGCTTTGTCAGTTTAGCTTTAATCCCTCATTTTGGTATATCCAGCATGGGTATCACCTTAGCCGTCGGCATTAGCTTTACCTTAATTTGTACCTTAGTGGTACTGCCTGCGTTTAGTAACAAAACAATTACTCTTTAACACTGAAATTCGAAGATAGCCATGTCCTTTAGTATTGCTGAACTATTTACTCAACATAACCCAGAAAAATTTGAGCTGCATGAAAAATACTTGAACAATCAAATGGTTCGGGTACTGCAGACTATCGGCTATGATCGCACCTACACGAAAGCTATCGGGCAATATTTATATGATCAAGATAACCAAGAATATTTAGACTGCCTCAGTGGCTTTGGCGTCTTTGCCGTTGGTCGCAATCACCCAACCGTAGTTAGCGCACTACAAGAAACACTGACATTAGAACTACCTAACTTGGTGCAGATGGATGTTTCTTTATTAAGTGGTTTATTGGCTAAAAAGATTTTACAGACAACGCCTGACAATCTAAGCAAGATGTTCTTCTGTAATTCAGGTACAGAATCTGTAGAGGCTGCAATTAAATTTGCACGCTACACCACAAAGCGCGAAAAAATCGTCTTCTGTGACCATGGCTATCATGGTTTAACAATGGGGTCTTTATCTTTGGTAGGCGAAGCAGTCTTCCGCGAAGGCTTTGGCCCTTTTCTACCGGGCTGTGAATCCGTTCCGTTTAATAATCTTGAAGCATTAGAAAACGCCCTGATTAATAAAGATGTCGCAGCGTTTATTGTTGAACCGATACAAGGCAAAGGCGTTAATATGCCTGATGATAACTATTTACCTGAAGTCGAGCGCTTATGTAAAAAATACGGCACGCTATTTGTCGCAGATGAAGTACAAACCGGTATCGGACGTACCGGAAAATTTTGGGCGATTGATCATTGGGGCGTCAAACCCGATATGATTTGCATGGCAAAAGCCTTATCTGGTGGTTTTGCGCCAGTAGGTGGCGTTGCTATGACCAGTAAAATTATGGATACTGTATTTAATCGCATGGATAGAGCGGTAGTGCATGGCTCCACCTTCTCCAAAAATAATATGGCAATGGCCGCTGGTCTGGCCACACTCCAGGTTATCGAAGATGAGCAATTAGTCGAAAATTGCGCACGCGTCGGTGCCGACATCATTAGCAGTATCAATGCAATGAGCCCAAAATATGAATTTCTAAAAGAAGCTCGCGGCAAGGGTTTAATGGTTGCCATTGAGTTTCAAGCACCAAAAAGTTTAACACTGAAAGCAGCATGGGCAGCGCTTGAAGCAGCCAATAAAGGCTTATTCTGCCAAATGGTTACCATCCCTTTATTTAAAGAACATCATTTACTTACGCAAGTGGCTGGACACGGCATGAACGTAGTCAAATTGTTGCCACCACTTAATTTAACCACCAAGGATCGCGACTGGATTGTCAATTCATTCGAACACGCCATTGCCGACACTCACAAAGTCCCTGGCTCAATTTGGACACTAGGTAAAAACCTAGCCAGCCACGCACTTAAAGCAAAAAAAGAGGCATAAGGAACGCACATTATGAATATTGAAGAAAACTACCCATTGTTAAATACCATCAACCTACCGGAAGATGTGCGTCAACTGCCCAAAGAACAATTAAAACCGTTGGCTAAAGAACTACGTGAATTTTTAACTCACTCGGTCAGCTTATCAGGAGGTCATTTTTCTGCCGGCTTAGGCACCGTTGAATTAACCATAGCTTTACATTATGTCTACAACACGCCTCAAGACCAACTAGTATGGGATGTAGGTCATCAAGCTTACCCGCATAAAATTCTGACGGGTCGTAAAGAACGCATGACCACCATTCGCACCAAAGATGGCGTATCAGCCTTTCCTAAACGTAAAGAAAGCGAATACGATGCTTTCGGTGTAGGTCACTCTAGTACCTCAATTAGCGCCGCCCTAGGCATGGCCATTGCCGCTCAATTAAAAGGCGATGATAGCCGCATGGTAGCTATTATTGGTGATGGCAGCATCACTGGCGGCATGGCTTTTGAAGCAATGAATCATGCAGGCTCCATTGATGCGAATTTATTGGTTATTCTTAATGACAATGACATGGCTATTTCGCCTAATGTTGGCGCAATGAATAACTACTTCACCAAAATCATCTCCAGCAGACTATACTCCTCGGTACGCGAAGAAAGTAAAAGAGTATTAAGTAGCTTACCGGCGGTTTGGGAACTAGCGCGCAAAACTGAAGAGCATGTTAAAGGCATGGTTATACCTGGCACTTTATTTGAAGAACTAGGCTTTAACTATATCGGTCCTATTGATGGGCACGATTTAGATATGTTAGTGCCTACCTTAGAAAAGCTAAGAGCGCTTTCTGGCCCAGTATTTTTACATATTGTTACCAAAAAAGGTAAAGGCTATGCGCCTGCTGAAAAAGATGCATTAGCCTATCATGCCGTTCCCGCCTTTGATCGCACAAAAGATTCATTACCTAAATCCCCCCCCTCACCTCACCCGACTTATACTCAAGTATTTGGCCGCTGGTTATGTGATATGGCAGAAAAAGATGAGCGCCTACTTGCCATCACGCCTGCTATGCGCGAAGGTTCAGGCATGGTTGAATACTCGGAACGTTTCCCAAAGCGCTATTTTGACGTAGCCATTGCCGAGCAACATGCCGTTACTTTAGCGGCTGGGCAAGCCTGTCAAGGCGCAAAACCCGTCGTTGCAATTTATTCTACCTTTTTGCAACGCGCTTATGATCAACTCATTCATGATGTTGCCATCCAAAACCTAGATGTCTTATTTGCCATAGATCGCGCCGGCTTAGTAGGCCCTGATGGCCCAACACATGCCGGCAGCTTTGATTACAGCTTCTTACGCTGTATACCCAACATGCTGATCATGGCACCCGCTGATGAAAATGAATGTCGGCAAATGCTAAGCACAGGCTATCATTATGAAGGCCCCGCCTCAGTGCGCTACCCGCGTGGCAAAGGCCCAGGCACAGTGGTGAATACTACGCTAGATACGTTAGCCATTGGTAAAGCCGAAATACGCCATCACGGTGGACGCATTGCCATTCTCGCTTGGGGTAGCATGGTGTCCCCTGGACTTGAAGCCGGAAAACAATTAGGTGCAAGCGTGGTTAATATGCGTTTTATTAAGCCGATTGATGCAGACATGATTTTAGCCATGGCTAAAACGCATGATGTCCTTGTCACTATTGAAGAAAATGCTCTTGCCGGTGGTGCGGGCAGTGCAGTTAATGAATTTTTACAAGCACAGCGCATTCTTATGCCTGTATTAAATATTGCTCTACCTGATGCCTATGTCGAACAAGGCACACGCGAACAATTATTAACAGACTGTGGTTTAGATACTCAAGGTATTGTCGCTAGTATTGAAACATTCTGCGCATAACCCTCTTGCTTGGGATTCGCTTATTAATAAGCGAATCCCAAGCAACCTTCCACACTTAGATAAAAAGCAAACGTGTTACCTATAAAACTCCTTATCGCTCTCTGCCTCTCTGTTTTCCCGTTACTGAGCTTTGCCCACGGTGAAATTAGACCGTGGCAACCTATTTGGTCTGCTTGGATTTATACACCAGAAGTTGCCATTCCGATGCTACTCACCGTCGTGGTTTATTTCCGTGGTCGCGCTAAAAGGCGCGAAATAGGTCGCCCGGTGAGTATAGGACAAACCCTTACCTTTCTGCTCGGCATGCTCTGCTTTGTTATTGCCTTGCAATCTCCGCTAGAGCCACTGTCAGAACACTTCTTGTTTTTTCATCAAATCGAACATTTATTGATGCGCGGCTTAGGGCCTTTGCTACTGATCTTAAGCATGCCTCTTGCGCCTTTATTACAAGGCCTGCCGAAAATAGTACGGCACGGCATTCTCACACCGATTATTAGAAACAAAGTCATACAATCGCTGTACCAATTTTTTGGACACCCTATTATCGCCTCGGTGCTGTTTATCGCGACTTTATTAATCTGGCAAATACCTAGCCTACATAATCAAGCCCTTGCAGACCAATCGCTGCATAATACTATGCACGCCACGATGATTATTACCGGCTTCTTTTTCTGGTGGTTAATTTGCGATCCGAGACAAAAATCAGCCCGCATTCCTTTTGGAGTACGCATCATTATTTTATGGCTAGTGACTATTCCTAACACCATTATTGGTGCCCTCATTACCTTAAAAAAAGACCCTATTTATGCCGCTTATGATGTATTAGACGGGCGCTTAGATATTGCCATGATGCTCGACCAGCAACTAGGCGGCATTATCGTCTGGGGGCCAGGAGGCATGATGGGCTTGATTGGCACAGCGGTGGTATTTTTCTTGTGGACAAGAAAAGATAAAAAAACTCGTTATGCGCCGTAAGGACAGAAATTATGCTTGCAATGGCAAGCAAAAACACATGGCTACCATCGCCTCATGCCGTTCATTTGTTAGGGCTCCTTCGTCACCCCTACCGAGCTTAAGATAATTACAATCGGCCATCACTCCCTGCCATATCTAGCACTTAATTCTTCAAATTCTAAAGACCCTGTATGTTCCTGCGGTAACGACGCCCATGGCTCAACATCAGATAATGTTTGTTATATTCATTACAGATCATACTATTTTTGACTTATAAGTAACCTGAGTTCGGGATAATAGTTATTGATTTTAAAGGGGATTTTTATATTTCCATGATTTTCCTAGCCAAATCATGCAGATACCCCCTTAAAAGGCGACTTAAAAATCCAAGATTATTTGTATTTTTAGACAAAAATACATAAATATAACTGTAACAACTAGATATTAAAGGGATTTTCTTATCCCGAACTCAGGTTAAGTAGTGTCGATACCCATGCCCTGAACGACGCAGCTTTTGGCGCATTCAGGGTAAATTTTGATATTTTGATGCAGAATCTCCCGCGTTTTAGTTGACGAGAAGATTCTACGTTTAACCTCGTTTATTTTTCGAGGGGGATTACAAAAATCAATGAGATTATTGAACTGAGCTTTAAGAAAGTGTGGCGATTGACACTTCTGTCGATTTAATCAAAGCAACCACTTCGGAACCTGGTTTTAAGCCAAGTTCTTTGACTGACCTCGTGGTAATAACTGCGGTAATAATGCCTGAAAGGGTTTCCACATCTACTTCAGATACGACCTCCCCTTCAATGATTTCTTTTACTGTACCCTTAAACTGATTTCTTACGTTAACGGCTAAAATACTCATGCTGTTCTCCATTTTTAAAATTTATACCACTAAAATCATGTTGATATACTTTGCGCGATCACGGATGCGGAATTTATAAGCTGCTTATTTTTGTTGCCATCAAGAGTCTGAAATGGCCGTATAGTTTGCTATTTCAGCACCGCATCTGTCGGCAAAAATCAGCGCTTAAAAATCCGTAGTTATCTCCGCACGAAGTATAAATAGCTAATATTTACCTTAGCCTTTGATATTCCTTACCAAGCAAATCTCCATTGCAAATTAGTTTCGCTTTCTGCACGGACGACTGTTAAATCTGCACCCTCATTTGGAATAACTGAAAATTCTCGAAAGATTTGATCTCTAATGACAGAAAACTGATAACTGTTTCTCTCCCTTGGACGAGGTAGCCCAACATCAATCACTCGCTTGATACGACCTGGGCTAGGCTCCATCACAACCACGCGATCGCCCAAATAAACAGCTTCTTCCACATCGTGCGTTACAATAATCATGGTAATGCCTTCTTCTTGCCAGATGCGCTGCAACTCTTGTTGCAAATAGCTACGTGTGAAGGCATCTAAAGCGCCAAACGGTTCATCCAGCAATAAAACTTCAGGCCGGTTGACCAGCGCTCGCGCAATAGCCACGCGTTGTGACATACCACCAGACAGTTGATAGGGGTAGGCATTTTCAAAGCCTTGCAGTCCAACCAACTGAATATGCTCTTTTACGGATTGGTATTTTTCCTGTTCAGTGAGTTCTGTGTTATTGAGCAAGCCGACATTAATATTCTGCTCAACCGTCAGCCAGGGAAATAAACGATGCTCTTGAAATACGATGCCTCTATCTAGGCTGGTGCCCACAATTTTATTACCATCAAGCAATATCTCGCCACGATAATCATCTTCCAGCCCTATGATTAATTTCAATAAAGTGGATTTTCCACAACCGCTTGAGCCGACAATGCTAACAAAATCACCTGAGGCAACTGAAAGAGAAACATTCTGTAATACCTTTAAATCTTCCCCATTCACGCTGTATTGTTTGTGAAGATTGTTAATCTCCAATGTACCGACATTTTCCATCACTTATACCTTTCTGTTAAATTTGATTCGCTGCTGCGTTTAAAAAAGGGTTGAACTCATTGCTATAAACCTGTTTAAGGTTAATATCCCCTTGTTCCAGCTGACCATCCTGCACCAGCCAATCCACCCAAACCTGAAACTCTTCATCTTTAAATAGGCCGCCTTTGCCTGCCACTCCCCAACCGCTAAAATACTGCAAATTCTCCATGTTTTCATTACGGTTACGAGCTTGCATAATGTCAGTAAAACGTGCAATCACTTGATCTCTTGGGGTCGTGCGCGTCCACTCTATGGCCTTAGCTATGCCTGCGATGACCTGCCTCGATGTATTTGGATTTTTCTGTAAAAATTTGTTTGACATCACGTAAGCGCCTGCGGTGAATTCACCAAACAAGTCATACTCATTAAATAGCATTCTGACGCCACCACGTTCAGTCGCTGGCCCACCGAGCGGTGCCACATCAACTTGATGCTGCCTTAAAGTTTGTTCACTGCTACCAGGAGGAATGACTATCAATGTGACTTGGGCAACCTCATCTTTGCTTAATCCACTGCGGCGCAAATATTCAGTGAGCATAAATTCCATCTGTGCGCCCATGGTATTAACCGCCACCGTTTTGCCAATTAAATCTCGCGCGCTTTTAATCGGACTATTCGCTAATACGTAGTAACCGGTAAGGCTGTTTTTTTCCGTACCATAACTAGCAATTACCGCTTTTACAGGTGCTTTTGATGCCACCACCTTCACCACTGCGCCGTTAAAGGCTGGGCTACTGATATCAGAATCACCGGTAAGTACGGTTTGTATGCCTTGAGGTCCACCGGTAGAGATGCCGACAAAATTGAGTTTTACTGGCGCTAAATAACCTAAATCCTCCGCCAGTTCGACCAGTGTCACCATACCTGGTGAACCCAAATACTTGAACTCCAAAGTTTCGTAACCCTCTTTATGTACAGGGTCGGATACATCCTCATTGGAGCAGGCAACTAATAGCAGCGCTGCAGAAACTAATAATAAAATTAACTTTAAAAATCGTTTGATAAATAACATTTCAACCCCCTTTTATTCTGTGTTTACCACTTTCCATGCAGTGAAATGACGCTCTAGTGAGACGAGTAAATAGTTGATAGAAAGCCCAACCAGCGTAATAGAGATAATGCCTAAAAACATTTCAGGAATTTGAAAGTTATATTGTGAATAAATAATCAAATAGCCTAATCCGGCCTTGGCACCTATCATTTCTGCCGCCACCAACACCAACACTGAGAAAGCGCCAGCCAAACGAACCCCAACAAAGATGGTGGGTACTGCGGCTGGTAAAATCACTTTTTGAAATAGCTTTAAAGGACTTAGTCCCATGGTTCGAGCTGATTTAATCAGTAGCGAATCGACATTGCGCACAGCGGTAATGGTGTTGAGTAAAATAGGCCACGAACAGGCGTAAATAATCAGTGCAATTTTTGAGGCCTCGCCTATACCTAAAAACAAAATAAATACCGGCAATAAAGCCAGTGCCGAGGTGTTACGCAACATTTCAAGTAATGGGCTAATGGTGTGAGCAAAGCCTTTATACCAGCCGATTGTCAGGCCTAAGGGAATTGCAAACAAAATAGCGGTTAAAAAGCCAATGAGTGAACGACTCAGACTGGCTTGCAAATGCGTTAATAATTGCCCATTGAGCAACAGCTTCTTGCCAGTCAATAACACTTCCGATAATGGCGGTAAAAAAGCAGCCTCTACTAAGCCAACTCGGGGCGCAATTTCCCATAAAGCCAAAAACATAATAATGGCAATGGAGCGCCTAAATAATTGATAAATCACCGGGCTAAACGCGAGTAATTTACTGGAGGAGCCTTTCAAAGCAAAAGTCTGCTGTAATGATGGCATGGTAAAACTCCTTAAATTTAATACTTTTAAATACAAAAAAATCGCCACTGACATCAAGCAGTGGCTAATTACCGACTAATTTCAAGTGCTTGAGCACGCGTCACTTCATCTTGTAACAAACTCCAGATTTGATGACGCAATTGACCGAATTTGGCGGTAGAGCGCACATCCTCGTCTGTGCTACGCAAAGCGGCTGGAATCTGTATGATTTCTTTGATACGGCCAGGCCATGAGGTCATCACTGCCACACGCTGTCCAAGATAGACCGCCTCATCAATACCATGGGTAATAAAAACAATGGTTTTGCCAGACTTTTCCCAAATCTTCAGCAATTCAGCTTGCAAGCTCTCACGCGTCTGAGCATCGAGTGCCGCAAATGGCTCATCCATTAACAACACATCAGGGTCATAAGCCAAGCTGCGTGCAATGGCCACGCGCTGCTTCATACCACCCGATAATTCATTCGGATGATGATTTTCAAATTTAGAAAGCCCCACCAAATCCAAAAAATGGCGTGCGGTTTCACGGCGCTGTTTTGCAGGAATACCTTTTGCCTCTAGGCCAAATTCAATATTGCCAAGGGCTGTAAGCCACGGGAACAAAGCATACTGCTGAAAGACTATGCCCCGATCTAAGGCTGGCCCAGTAATAGGTTTGTTATCTAGCAAAATTTGACCGCTACTGGGTTTAGTTAATCCTGCAAGCAAGTCTAGTAGCGTCGATTTTCCACAACCGCTGGGACCGACAATGACCACAAACTCACCTTTTTTGACATCCAGACTGACGCCATCTACGGCGATAAAATCTTTACTAATTTGCGGCTGCCCCTTCACAGCTTTCGCTGGAAACGTTTTCCTGACATTTTGTATGCGTAACTTTATGCTCATCTATTATTCCTCTTTGACTAGGATTTCTACAACCGCATCGGCTTCACCCAGATAAGGATTAAAGCTATTATCAATCAAGTCTGCAGCCTTTATTTTTCCTGGAGCTAACTGACCTTCCCTCACCATCCAGTCAATCCATTGCTGATATTGCTTTTCAGTGATTAGGCCACCTTTATCAGCAATACCGGTTGATTTCCAGAACTGCACCCAGCGATCATCTTCATTGCGGCCACGCGCATTGATAATAGCTGAAAATTTGGCTACGACTTGTTCACGAGGACTATTGCGTGCCCATTCGATAGCACGTGCCGTGCCTTCTGTAAATTTTTTAACGGTAGTTGGATTATTAGCTAAAAATTGCTTGCGGACCACATAATTGCCCGCAGTAAAATCACCAAATAGATCAATGTCGGCAAACAACAAACGAAGACCTCCACGCTGTAAGGCAACGTCCTTGAGAATGCCATTGAGTTGCGCTACATCAACCTGACCTGCACGCAGAACTTGCTCACTATTGCCTGGCGGCAATACGGTCAGTTCAACTGCTGCTATCTCTGCCGAACTTAAGCCATTGCGATACAAATACTCTTTAATAGTAAATTCGGAATGTGCACCTAAGGTATTGACTGATATTTTTTTTCCTATCAAATCTCGGGCGGTTTTAATAGGGCTCTGTTCAGTAACAAAATATGCAATCGCGGTATTTGCATCACTGCCGTATGAGCCAACCAAGGAGACAATATCAATACCAGAAGCCGCCAGCTTTACAATTGCGCCATTGAATGCCATGGCAAAGTCCACGTCACCGGTAACCAGTGCCTGTAAATCTTGGGGGCCTCCAGTAATGCTACCGACATAATTTAGCTTAATATCACCAAGATAACCTAAGGCCTCAGCTAACTCAGGGAAGGTGACAAAACCTGCCACACTTTGATAATTCAGCACGGTTTTTTCTTGCCCTGTCAGTGTGCTACTGCCCTTATTATCTGAACATGCAGTGAGGTTAAGCACCAGCAAGGTGACGGTTATTAATAGCCTTTTCAAATTTAAAAATTGCATCTAATCCTTCTCTAATCTTCAGTATGTTTGCTGTATTGTGTGGCCGTTAAAACCGGCTCACCATGATTTCTTTTTGTGCATTAATCGGCGTTATCCCGCCAACGTAGTAAATACCTTTCCGCACGTTGTGCGAATCGATTGAGTGTTGCCCCGACCAAGCCGATGATGAACATACCAAAAATAATCAATGGCACATTAAAAGCCTCACGTCCACGAATCACAACATTGCCCAAGCCGATGCCCCAATTGGCTAACAACAACTCTGAACCGATCGTCGCCAACCAAGCAAACACTAAGGATAATTGCAAACCAACCAAAATTTGCGGCGAGGCCGCCGGCAAAATCAAACGGGTTATTAATTGCCATCGATTAAATCCATAGACTTTTGCCACCTCTAGCTGATTCAGCGAAATACTGCGAACGCCCTCAAAGGTATTGAGGGCAACAGGATAAAAAGCAGACAAGGCAATAAATAAAATCTTGGCATCGTTACCATAACCAAACCATGATGAGATCAATGGCAGCCATGCAAACAGAGAAACCTGTCTGAGCGCATTAAATGAAGGGCCAAACAAACGCTCAGCCCAGCGTGACACACCTAATAGCACACCTAGTGCTATTCCAGACAAACCACCAATAAAAAACCCGCTCACATTTCTTAACAAACTCGCGCCAGCTCCTGTAAAAAAATCCCCCACAAACAACTGTTGCCAAGCGGTCTCAAGCACAGCGTAGGGCGTAGGAATCAATTTAGGGTTGACCCAATCAAAGGTGGACGCGATAGACCACAGCAGTATAAAAGCGATAGGTAGTACCCAGCCTCGATAATCGCGTTTTTTCACTGAAAGATAGATAGCTTTTACAATCGCCATTTTTTTCTCCTAAAATGCTTGTTGGCGCCAGGTTTGCAAACGTGACTCGAGCAAGCGTAAAACAAAATCTAGTAGCAAACCCAGGACACCAATAACGATGATGCCGATAAAGACAATATCCATCTGTAGCAACTGACGCCCCCAGACCATGAGGTAGCCAATGCCTTCACTGGATGACAATAACTCAACAAACACCAAGGAAAGCCATGCTTGCATCACCCCTTGACGGACACCACTGAAGATATTAGGTAAGGCAGCAGGCATAACGATACGCACAAACTTCTGCCATACATTAAATTGATACACTCTGCCCACGTCGATTAGCGATTGCGGAATATTACGAATTCCTTTGTAGGTATTGAGGGTCACCGGCACAATGACCGCAAGTGAAATAGCGGCAATTTTCAGCGCTTCATCTATACCCAGAAATATCGTCAACAATGGAATCCAGCCGACCACTGGAAATTGCGACACAACATTGAATGTAGGATAAATATAAGCATAAGCGCGTTTAGATAAACCCACCGCAAAACCAAGCAATAAGGAAACATCCCGTTGGGATGAGGCCAATGATTGGGAAGGGGTATACATCCCCTCCCCAATCCGCGCCCGATAAAGCAACATCGCTTCGCTTGTTGCGGGGCGCTCCTTTCGGCCTAAAGGCCGAGGTTTAAACCAGCAAGGAAGATTGATCAAGGCTGGGGCGAGTTTCGCCGCCAGTTGGAATACAAGCAAGCCTGGCGAGGTGGTGGCGTACTTGCCATCAACCCAAGAAACACCAGTCGGACTTGTCCGGCTTGCAAGCATGTGGCCGCTGAGAATCGCAAGACACAATCCAAGTTTGAGTGCGTCGCATGTGGGTATGCAGAGCATGCAGACCTCAACGCGGCCATCACTATTCTAAGGGCAGGACATGCCCGGCTCGCCTGCCAAGTGAACGGTGCTGTCATGCCGTCAGCAACAGGAACCCACCGAAGCGACTCAAGCCTAGCTGCTTGAGCGCCGTAGGAATCCCTGTCCTTTAAGGCGGGGAGGATGTCAAAAGCGATAGGCATCTCATTCCCACCGAGAACTATGAGAATGGCCAGCCTTGTGTTGAG
>JACUUF010000180.1 GCA_014859465.1 Methyloprofundus sp. | reverse complement strand
GTGCGGTATCGAGTTGAAACTTATTAAAAATTAGGTAGCAATGTTTTTCAGAATGAATAGCCATTAATTCTGTAGACACTTTTTAAGGTAAAAATGCACAATTATCAGAAGCGGTTAATAAGGTTATTAAATTTCAAAGCCTTCTTGCTTTGTGGTAGCCAGGATTCCTTTTACAGTTGATAAGACATCATCTTCAGTGAATGAAAAATCAAATGACCTTGGTTGAAGTACATCTGAAGGTTTTGCATGGGTAAAACTTTCGTTATTTATGATGGTAACTGAGAACGGGATTTTGTTTTTAAGTGCGTAGAAAATATGCGCATGAAAGTCTGAGTTATTTATTGTTAGCTTGAGTGTGATTTTTTCATGCAGTGAGGGGGTGGTGAGAATTTTAGCAATAAATTCGTTGTTTTTAAGTGATGTAGCTAGGACATCGAGGGTGACCCATTCACCTATATGTATGTTTTCCGTGATGTCTGGGCTATTTAGAGGGGTGTCTTCGGGGATGAGTGGTTCAATTTCAGCGGTATCATTCAGACGGCTTTCGATCATCATAAAATGCGTTAGGTGATTTTCTTCAAATTTCACGAGATTGTTTGGAATTTGAGAGAGCTCTTGCAGGATTTGTTCACGATCTTTATCATCTAGACTTTCCTCCATTAGCTGTTCTTTAAGCTTGCGTATTCTTACGATATCAGCTAGTTGATTTTTTATCTCAAGATTTACTTGCTGGACGGTTTCGTCATCTTGCTCAACCGCATTTTGAAAAATAACATTAGGTGCGTCGCTTTCTAATTTTTTGCCTTCGCTTAGGGAGTTAGGGGGGTCGTTTTCACCGTCCTCCAGATTATCTTCTGGAGGAAAATTGAGTGGCACTGTCTCAGAGAGAGAATTCTTATCTGACTTTTCAGCAACCAATGCCAGAAAAACTTTAGGGGTGTGGGTTTCGATTAAAATTTGAATTGAAAGTGTTAAGCTTATGTTGTTTTTGTAAGTAATGTTTTTATAGTGCAAGTACTTATATGCATTATCGTAATTGATGTTTTTAATAGGGGTGACTTGTGCCTCTCCGGATGTTTGAGAAATGATTTCATGATCAATAAGCTGCTTTTCAATTATGATTTTCCTCTTCAAGTGATTGACTCCTTATTAATTTTACCCATAACAAAAACAAAGAAATTGAAAGCAGTGAGTTAACGCACCGACCACCCTCATCGAAGAAAACCAGAGACGGTTGCTTTCCAATCAAATCCGGATGCACACCCTCAATTAAAGGTTTTTTCGTTCCGCCTTCAATCTTCTTGAGCGAAAGACCTGAGCTCTCAATGACTTCCAAGTTTTTGAAGTCTTCAGGCCTGTCGGCGCCCCAAACAACTCCTAGCCCTAGGCTTCGCCCCAGCTCAATCAAACTTTGTGCATAAGGCAAACCACATGGGCAAAAATCCATGAGATTTTCTTTCCATGCTGCAAAAATACTTTGGTCATTATGTGTGATTTTGGAGATTTGTAACAAGCAAGCATTAAGGAAATAATGTGGATATTTAGCATTTTCGTGTATTTGCGTATTGATTTTTACGATGACATTATCTGCTTTTTTTGTATAATAACTTTTTGGAAGCAGCCATAAAAATTCTGTAATTCCCTTACGTAAAGCCATGCTTTTAAGTCTTTGGATATAAACATCCATCTCTTGTTCACTTTTATCTTTTAAATAGTCCTTAAAGGCTTGCTCCCCTCCGCTTAATGCGTCATACAAATCAATCAGGTCGTTTTGAATTGGTCTAGCTTGATCAGAGTGCATGCATCGATTAACAACCTTTAAATAGCTAGAGTCATTGTGATATAGACGGTCTAGTACGGCTTGCGAGGGTTCAGTTGGCTGTGCTCGCTTTATCCACTGACGAATGCGTGGCATATTTGAGTCAGCTGCAATACCTAATAACTCATAGCTAGTAAGGCTAGGTTGATAATGGGTGCATGCTAGAATTGGCTCATAAAAATTTGCATAATGGAATAGGGTGGTTGAGGGACCGCCATGACCTAGCGTTCTAGCCAAATAATAGAGGGTTCGACGCGTGGGGTAGCCCGTGCCGAAGTTTTTCTCGAAAAGATCCGCATATTGGTTTTGATAGCCATCTTTCACCAGATTCTGATTCAAAAAGTGACTTGGAACCCCATGGCGTAAATTTCTGACTGACAGCCGCGTGTCGCCTGTGACAGACTTCAAAGCTTTAGCGATTTTATCCTGTGCCTCTTCGATCGGGGTGGTCCATATCGGTGCATTCAGGTTGCTTTTAGGTTGTTGATCAAACCAAGTCTTAAATTCCAAAAACTCCGAGTCAGTCAGTAAATCCAAATAGATCAATCTTTTGCTCGCTTTATTTTTCAACTTACCGAGGTGATTGTTCTTCATGATGATGCATGACTCAAACCGGCAATCCGCTAACTGGACATCTTTAAAGCTGATTTTAAAAATCTCACTCACTCTCAACCCCAACCTAAAATAAAGGGTAAAAATAAGTTGATACTCCCTGGATATCTCTGGCTTAAAAGGATTAGCTAGGTAAACCATGATATGAGCGCGCTCTTGCTCACTTAAAAAGTTTGCATCCACTGAACTCGGATTATCGATATTTTGGGCATCAAGTGATGATGCAAGGGGTTTAAATTTATACTGACGGCATAAGAAGTCATGAAAAGATTCCAAAGCAGTTTTGCGCTTAGATTGATTGTTCTCGGCAAGTGAAACAATCCGCTGATAACCGTGCTCCAATTCATCAGGCTCCATGTCAAAGAGATTGTATGCGCCAAACTCCTCTGTCATAAAGCGCGCCACTTGCTTGAAACTATTTGCGATCGTAGAGTGCCTGAGTCTTGAAACCCTTTTCCCTGGGCGATTAATCGTGTCAATCAACCAGTGGCACAGTAGGAGAGTGATCTGCATGGCACCACGCGATTTGAATGTTTCGAAATAACTCCTGAGCGTTTTAACAGCCTCTTCGCGCGACATCAAGTGGTTTTCAGTCAACACGGATGTCAGCACTTTTCGATCACGATAAGCTTGCCTTAGATCTGCTTTCGTTGTGCGGTATTTTTTGATGTCACGGATCAGATGGATTTGTCGGCTCAATTTTTCGGATTCGTTTTCAGTGTCATCATATCGGGATTCGCGCTGCACGCGAACATCATCATGCAACCTAACCCAGCTTACTTCATCCACACTTGCGATGGGCAATTCACCACTATTGATGGCGCGTAAAAAACCGGGGAATTCGATTTTGGCAAGCTCACCAGTTATCTCACCCAGGTTCTTCAAGTCGACACTAACGCCTAGCGCGCCTTGAAAAATCTCTGCAATGTTTTTTTCAACCTGTTCAAGCTCAAACATTTTGTCCGCGAAATAAGGCTTAATCAGTGTTGAAGCCTGGTAAAACAGACTGGCACTAATGGGGTCAATGGGGACTCTTCGGTACACCTCTCCTTGATGACGCAAATTTATATAGTGCTGGCGGTCATGCCAAAGATAGTCCTGCTCCTTCAAGGCGAGAATCAGCCCCTTCAGGATTTTTTGATCGCTAATTAGATTTAACAGATACAGGCTCACCAAAAATCGCCCCAGCACGTTTTTTAAACGCTCGATTTTATTGCCTGACACCGGTGTTTTGAGCACCTTATAAATAAAGTGCGCTCGTAAATGTAAGCCTTGCTCAATTAATAAAGTGGAGGACGGGCTAAAAGTAGATGCCTCTGATTTAAGCTCAATGATGCGAGTCAAGGGGCGAAGTTTAAGATTGTGTTTTCGAACAAAGGCATTAACGAGTCGACTAAACAGATTAATGGTCTGAATCAAATTCACTGGTGAGCGTTGATAAAGTTGGGTCAGTGCTTTTTCAAGTGATGCCTCAGTTAATGCGGTAGGGTTGTTATCATCTAAAAACTTTGCTTGAATGTCCTTAATGATTTGCTTATCGCTGGCTTGTTTTTGTTTACGCCGCTGAGCACGCTTTTCAAACCCCAATTCAAAAGCAGGCGCATTCTCAAGCATCGTCATCGGTGGAAGCGAAAGCCGTTTTTGCTTAAATGGCATCTGCTCAATAATCGCTATATCGAGCTCTTCGCTCAGTGTATCAAGGACTGGCGAGATCACTCGCTCAACATCGCGGGGTCGTAAAATTGAATAGTTGCCAAAAGGCTGCTCACCATGACTGATGTGTCCAAAATCATAGGCGATATACTCTGCCGGTACCTGCATTTTTCTGAAAAAAGATGCACGCAAGTGGCGACCAAAATTCCATGGCAACTGAAAGTCCGGCATTCGACTCTCAAGTTGGGTTTTGGATACGGATACAAACTTAAGGCTATGCGCACCTTGCTCGATATAAAACAGGTAGGGTAAATAATTTCTTTCAGTCATTGGTGTGATTAACGATGCGACTTTTGCCGCCTCAATCGGGTAGTCAAAGTGCGCAAACCAAAACCCTAGTGCTTTTAAGTGCTGCTCGTAATACAGGCGTAATTCACGTGTAATACGCCCGTGGTAGCTGAGGCGACTTTCATTGTGAGCACCTATAACCTTGTCAGTCACAATCACCGCATTGAGCTCTTCTAGAAAGTCATTATGTCTCGGCCAGGGATCAATCTGTGGGCGGTGCGATGTTTGAATAAAATTCACCAGACAAAAATAATCAACAAACAGGTTGTGACATTTGACTATGTCGGTCAGCTTACTTTTTGCACTGATTTGGCTTTTGGCTAGCTGATAAGCAACGCGTCTTATATGCAGAAAGTCACGCAGATAGTCAAACCTGATCTGAAGGCGTGATCCGATGAGGTAAGGCTCACCAGTATAGTGATCAAAATTTAGCTGATCAGGCAATGCCTCAATGTAGGTTTTTACCAATGCACATGAGTCAATCGCAGCATAGGTATTGGAGGCCGGTGGTTTATACACCGGTTGCGCACAGATGTGTGATGCCAGTGTTGGGTCCATTGTCAGCGTCATAACGTTGTGATGTAAAAAAGTGCGGATGCGCGCTATATCAAACCAACGAGAATAATCCTTAAACAGTGATTTTATCCACTCAGATGTCATCTCATGCAAAGCATCAGGTTCAATTTTAAGAACCTCAGCCAAGGTCTGTCCAGCCGTCGGCTCAAGTGCGTTAATAAAATCCAGTAATCTTTTTTCGATGGGGAGTTCCACCAAGCTAGAGGTCTTATGTAGCTTACTTTCCTGATCGATGCTCGGCTCCCAAAAGCCACCATCTACTTTAATGGGATGTACGAAAACCCCTTTATCTATGTTGACATAACAATCCTGCTCATCCTCATTAATCGGCCAGTGGCACCAAAAAAGGGGCTCTGCTCCGGTAGTTAGGGTCATAAGAGTTGAGAATGCTTGCAAGGCAAATTCACCTTTCAGCTCCAGTTGATGCAGTGAACTATCAGTGAGGATTGACAACTCGACCTCACTGAGTCTATTCCAATCGGTACGTAAAAATTGAGCACCAAGCGCGTTCAGCATGCGCTTTTCACCTGCCGCATGCCTAGACCTTGCGCGTGATGTCGGCGTGCCATCAATAATTTCTTCTGGGTAAATCTCTATGTCCGGGGTGTCTTCATACAATGACTCGCCAGGTAGGACATGTTCAGTATCTGGCTCAGGGGTAATGATATGGCCAGGACGTGTTCTCGGGCCAATGACATCCAGTAACCTTCCAGTTTGGTCTTCAGCAGGTGTAACAAAAATATGAGGGTGATCTTCCTTTGGTTTGCGTGTTTTTGGTTTAGGTGGTTTAACATCGGGAGAAAATTCATCATTGCTGTGATAGCTATTTAGTACTTTAAGTGCTTTTGAAAAAATAGGTTTGTACAGCTTAAGATTTTGGTCTGTACTTTCTAGAAGTAAGTTTGCCGTTTTTTTAAAACGTGACAAAAGATTGCTATCTGGGTGTTTTTGTGTGAGAAGTAAAAAAGTCTGTATGGTTTTATCGTTGAACAGCGTTTCAATCGTGGCATTTGCAGTCGGCTGCTCATTGATAGCGCAAATAATCAAAGCAAAAAGCAAAACCTTACGACCATCTTCAGTATGCCAGTTGTTGCGAGCTTGGTTGATCTGGTAGTAAAGTGGATGGTCTTTTTTAGAAAAAGCGGATCTTCGAGATTTATCCCCGTGAAGACTGAATAAGCCGTTAAGCCCCGGTTTTGACTTACCTGGTTCAGGATTGATAAACCGATTCAATAAGTCAATAAATTTAAAAATTGATTCATCAACAAATGCCTCTCGAGGCATTTCAGAAAAAAGTTCAAAGATGATGTTGGTGTTGTAAGTGAGGTTGGTGATTTTTTCAGGAATGCGCAGAGTATCAATCAGCTTGGTCAGCGAACTTTTAAAATCGATCGAGTTGTCAGGGTAGGTTCTTTTTAAAACGTCAATCAGGTTGATTTGGTTTTCCATATTCGACACGCTCTTACCCCGTCTTATTGAGCTCGTTCTCTGTTCATGTGTAAGAGATTGAAATTTTGAGGGAAAGTGGTCCGTATGTCAACAGAAATTCCTAAGCGTGACAAGTGAGGTGTTTATTATTGTATGTAAGTTTACGTTTAGGTGCTTTATTGTCACGTTTATAAAAAACAGAAAAAGCCTTTAAATAAAGGGATCTGTAAGTTAATGTAAGATTGGATTTATTTTTGTACAAGGAGGTAGGGAGTATGTTTGAGATTTAACAGTCCGGTGTTCTACCAACTGAACTAATCGGGAGAATGGTAGTTCAAACTTGTCGTTTGATGGGGCGTATTATAAAGCCTCCTAAAG
>JACUUF010000028.1 GCA_014859465.1 Methyloprofundus sp. | reverse complement strand
CAAAATGCCTACTTTATTCATCCAGAAAATAAGCGATAATACCCCTCACAATTTAATCTAATTAGAGTCTTTTATGAGTATTGAACAAACTTTATTACAGCGTAGCGGTGCAAAATGTGAGCTATGTGCATCAGAAGAAAATCTAACAGCCTATCATCTACCACCTGAAAATGAGGCCAGTGCTGAAAAATCTATTTTAGTATGCGCCATCTGTAACGATCAAATAGCTAATTCAGAATCTATGGATGCTCATCATTGGCGCTGTCTAAATGATAGCATGTGGAATCCAGAGCCCGCTGTACAAGTCATGGCATGGCGGTTATTAAATAAACTCTCTGCGACATACTCGTGGGCTCAAGATTTATTAGATACCCTGTATTTGGAACCCGAAGTGCTGAGCTGGGCTGAATCCGATGCCGCCGCCAGTTCTGAAGATGATTCTGAACCAACCTTAGATAGCAACGGCACACGCTTGCTAGCAGGCGACACGGTTACTTTGATTAAAGATTTAGATGTCAAAGGCGCTGGATTTACAGCAAAACGTGGAACACTTGTTAAAAATATCACATTAACCGATAACCCTAAACACATTGAAGGCCGGGTTAATGGTATCCGCTTAGTGCTTGTTGCAGATTTCATGAAAAAAGTAAGTTAAGTTTTGTAGCACGAGGCTTTAGCCCGTCTTTATGCTCTTTAGCATTGGCGGGATAAAGCCGCGTCCTACTATTTAGAGCATAATCTCTTGCCACACTTGAGCCACTTGCTGACGCATATCGACAAATTCATCCTGCCGGATAACCGCTTTACTTCCTTGCAAAGCCTCTTCATGGCCACGATTACGGAATAAACAATAAGCTTGTTTTAAAGTCGTCACGGCTTCTTTATTTAATAAATCTTGCTCCGCCAAGGCATCTAGTATGCGCATATTATCAGTAAAAGTGGTTAAACTCGGATAGTTAGCCGACCAAGCCAGTACACAAAATTGCACAATAAATTCTATATCAGCAATACCACCGACGCCTTGTTTTAAATAAAAAGTCTCTGAATTGCTTTTATCCAGGGTTTCGCGCATTTTTTCACGCATTTCTCGAACTTCTGTTTTAAGCTCAGCTTCAACACGCGGCAAACTTAAAATACGCTGCCGTATTGCTGCAAATTTTGCCTGTGTTTGCCTATCCCCCGCAATAAAACGGGCACGCACTAGAGCCTGATGTTCCCAAGTCCAGGCTTCTTCTTTTAAATATTGCTCATAGCGATGGATCGGCGCGACCAACAAACCGGACTCGCCGCTAGGTCGTAAACGCAGGTCAATTTCATAGAGCAAACCCGATAACATCTGTGTATTTAACAAACTTCTGACTCGCTGACCTAAAGTCGCATAAAACTGCGAACTTCCAATGGGTTTTGCGCCATCTGTAACGGCATTGCTATCCGGATAATCAAAAACAAAGACTAAATCTAAATCGGAACTGTAACTTAGCTCAATGCCACCTAATTTACCAAAGCCAATAATTGCAAAATGCGTCTGTTCTGTGCTGGTATCTGGCAGGTTTCCATGTTTTTCGGTAAGAATACGCCAAGCAATCTGCAGCGCTTGCTCTAAAATCACTTCAGCAATATAAGTTAAATAATCGCTGACCACCATCAAAGGTACAGCTCCCATAATATCGGCAGCGGCAACGCGCAGCACATTACTATGCTTAAACTTATGTAAGGCAAACATTAATTGCTCTATATCCGCTGGATCAATTTTCGCCAACAGCGCCGCCAATTGTTGCCGTAAAGCTAACTTTTCTAAGGGCTCATAAAGCGAACGCGTATCCAATAATTCATCAAATAATACCGGATATTTAGATAAATACTCACTAATCCAAGGACTGGCAGAAACTAGCTTAATCAATTGCTGCAAAGCTTTATCATTTTCAGCGAGCAACGATAAATACACATTACGCCCAGCCAAAGCTTCAAATAAAGCACACAAGCGCTTTAATGTAAGCGTAGGATTTTTGACTTGTGCCACCGCATCAATCATTTGCGGCATTAACTTGTCTAAAACCATCGCGCCTTTGCTTGTTAAACGCTTAATTGCTGATGATGTTTTGAAGTTATGCAGTAGATTTAATGTATCTTCCGCTTTACGATAGCCAATTTCTGCCAGTTTATTTAAGATGATTTCTGCATGCGCCTGCCCTATCCAAATTTCAGTACTCACTGAAGGCGGCGCCTGTTCCTCAGAGATAGAAAAAACCTGCATAAAAACACAGTGTACTCGTTCGCGCACTTTATCTAACTCGGCTTTAAACGTCAGCCAATCATCATAACCCATAGAAAATGCCAAAATTGCCTGTTCTCGTGGCATTTTCGGTAAATCATGCGCCTGTTTGTCTTGATATTCTTGGATATGATTTTCGACACGACGCAAAAATTCATAAGAGCTTAATAATTGCGCCGCATCTTGCGCCAACAACAAATCCTTATCGCCTAATAACTGTAAAATGACTTGTATACGTCGCTCTTGCAAATCGGTATCTTGTCCACCACGAATTAGCTGGAATGCCTGACCGATAAATTCAATCTCACGAATGCCGCCAGGGCCCAATTTAACATTATCCATGCGATCTTTACGCTGTAACTCTTGAGTAATCTGCACCTTTAACGAACGCAATTCTTCAAAAGCACCGTAATCTAAGTACCGTCGATAGACAAAAGGCTTAATAAGCTGCATAAATTTTTCGCCGCCCAACCGATCCCCAGCAACCGGACGCACTTTAACCATCGCATAACGCTCCCACTCACGCGCCTGAGTTTGGTAATAATTTTCCAAGCCATCAAAAGTCATAATGACCGGACCGCTATCACCAAAAGGACGTAAGCGTATATCTGTACGAAAAACAAAACCATCTGCGGTGATTTCATCCAGCACTTTAACTAATGCACGACAAATACGACTAAAAAATTCACCGTAGCTCGTTTCTTTACGATCCGCTAAAACGCCATCGTGTTGATAAGCAAAAATCAGATCAATATCCGATGAATAGTTTAATTCCCAAGCACCTAATTTACCCATGCCCAAAACAACCAAGTTCTGAGCTGTGCCATCCGATAAAACCGGAGTTCCACGTCGTTCGCACGCTTGTTGATATAAAAAATCGAGGGCAAACTGAATACAACTTTCTGCTAATGCCGTTAAATCTGCTAAAGTCTCCGCTAAATCTGACCAGTTCGCTAAATCACGCCAAGCAATGCGCATCATCTGTTTATTACGGAATTGACGTAAAAACTTCATTAATTCAGCATCATTGGTAATCGCCTGCTGATTTAATTGTTGTCGATAAGTCTGGCGCACATCAGCACTGAATAATTCACCCGAATCAATCAGATAAAATAAAAACGATGGCTGTCTGGCGCAGGTTTGAGCAATAAACTCACTGCAACAAAAAATGCTAGGCAGGATATTTTTGACTTGCTGGTTATCGGGAAGCTCAAGATTTAAGCGTTGTACAGATTCCGTGAAATGTTGCAGATGTAAATTAACGGTATCGTGCAATTCGGTAGGAATTTTTTCTAGAGAAAACATAATGCTCTCTGAATTAAGAAATAAAAAGGGGGAGTTAATATCTATCTACAAAAATCACTATTCAAATAGATTAATAGATAAGCATGCAGGGCATGGCTTTAGCCCCCCGATATTAAAAAGCGGGCTAAAGCCATGCCCTAGACAAAGCTTCCACACAGAGTATGGAAGCTAAAGGTTTTCTTTACAAATTACTTCTTTTTCGGGCTTCTTCTAGGTTTTTTAGTCGACTTATCAGAACCACCGCGAGTGACTTTAGTCTGTCTAGGAATATTATCACTGTCTTTTACTAGCGTCATTCTCAACTGCTGACCAGCAACACGGGCATTTTGTAAGTCTTTTAACAACTCAGCCGGCATGCCTTTTGGCAAGTCAACGATACTGAATTCGCCATGCATATCAATTTGACCAATCTCTTTACCGTCTAAACCTGCTTCATTAGCAATCGCGCCAACGATATTACCAGGCTTAGCACCATGATCTTTACCTACTTCAATACGGTAACGCTCAAGGCCATCTTTTAATGAAACATTCCCTTTACGCCTAGCGCCGCTTCTTTCACGATCATTAGTACGTTCATTACGATCGCTTTCACGGCCACGCTCAGAACGCTCTTTCACTTTAGCTGGCTTTTTCAATAATAAAGGCTCATCACCTTGTACTAACTTAGCTAAAGCCGCGGCAATTTCAATCGCCGGCACATCATGTTCTGTTTCATATTGCTCAATAATTCTCGTATAAAACTCCAACTCTTCGGTTGCTAAAGTATCGGTAATTTGCTGTTTAAAACGATTAACACGTTTATCGTTAATCACTTCAGTAGACGGCAATTCCATTAGCTCGATACGTTGCTTAGTTGCACGCTCGATGGCTGCTAACATACGTTTTTCACGGGGTGCAACAAACAAAATTGCATCGCCTTTTTTACCCGCACGTCCAGTACGACCAATACGATGCACGTAAGCTTCGGTATCATAAGGAATATCGTAGTTAACCACATGACTGATACGCGGCACATCAAGACCACGCGCCGCGACATCTGTTGCGATTAAAATATCAATTTTGCCATTTTTTAATCTAGCGATGGTTTTTTCACGCTGAGCTTGAGCTAAATCACCATTAATCGCAGCCGCAGAAAAGCCACGTGCTTCTAATTTTTCAGCTAATTCAACCGTTGAATTTTTAGTGCGCACGAAGATAATCATGCCATCAAACGCTTCAGCCTCTAAGATGCGCGTCAAAGCATCTAACTTATGCATGCCACTAACCGTCCAATAACGCTGCCGAATGGTTTCCGCCGTTGTTGTTTTAACTTTAATAGTAATGTGCTCAGGATGAGTCAAATGCTCATCAGCAATACGACGAATAACTGTCGGCATCGTCGCAGAAAACAACGCTTTTTGACAATCTTTAGGTAATTGCTCTAAAACCCATTCAACGTCATCGATAAAACCCATACGTAGCATTTCATCCGCTTCATCCAAAACTAAACATTGCAAATGATTCAGTTTTAAACTGCCTTTACGCATATGATCCATAACGCGACCTGGCGTACCAACCACCACATGTGCACCACGATTAAGCATACGTAATTGTCCAGAATAATCTTGTCCACCATAGATAGGTGCAACATGAAAATCCTTTATGTGTTTCGCGTAAGTTTGAAAAGCCTCAGCAACCTGAATCGCTAATTCGCGTGTAGGTGCTAAAACTAAGACTTGTGTCGCTTTTAATTTAACATCAATTTTTGATAATAACGGCAATGCAAAAGCCGCTGTTTTACCCGTTCCCGTTTGTGCTTGACCCAGTACATCTTTACCATCCAATATCAATGGAATGGTTAGCGCTTGAATGGGAGAAGGGGTTTCATAACCCACATCATCCAAAGCCTTTAAAAGTGGCGCAATAAGATTTAAGTCAGAAAATTTTGGAAGTGAAAGTACTTCGTCGGTCATTAAGTGTTCCTAATTGTAGAGTGATCGCCTGCAAAATCTTGGTTAAAAAACCCTCAGCTCTCTGCTTTTCTTAAAAAGAAAAGCCTCTAAGACACTATATTTTGACTGGCGAATTATATTTGCCTGGTAGATATTTTCGTAATCATTACCAGTTTTGAAAAGATTACTCTGCTATCATACCCTAAGTGCCTGTTTTATGCGCGGTTTATTTACATTTGCCGCGCGCTTTCAAACTCTGATTCACGATCATTAAGTGAATGAATCGTCATTTAAAAAATAATGTGTCGAGGGAGAGGCTTATAATCTGATGATATGGACTCATGTTAATAAAGCGTTTGTCATTCAACCTAAATCCTAGCATGAACTCGTCCCCAAACTCCTGCATGCTTTATCCCCTTTGTTTAATACATCACTCACAGCTGGAGCTGTGAACGCATGTATTCCCAAATAGAATTTGCGCGCAAGGATGTGGTTTTTTGTGTGTTTTGATTTCACTCCCCCCCCAAGCCCTGACCGAGAACGGAAAAACTTATTTATTCCAACACTCAGCTTTTGTACCAGAGCTCGCTGATTTACTTTCAACGCCTGCTGCGACAGTAAGAACTAAATTGCCACAAGTGGCATCAGTAAAAGTTGGCGTTGCAGTAATCGTATAATTACTTGCACTCACATCAGACACCACATAATTATAATAACCATCACTTGATGCGGTACTCGCTACCGCTAAATAAGTCGTATTATTTGCCCTATACTTTTCTTGTGCTAGCTGCGCCGATAATATCGCCGCCTTACCATCCGCCCGCTTAGCGCGCAAAACATATTCCTGATAAGACGGGTAAGCAATAGATGCCAAAATGCCAATGACCGCAACAACAATCATTAGCTCAATCAAGGTAAAACCCTTATTTTGTATTTTGTTCATAAATCCTGCCTTTTAAAGTAAATGAAAAAGTGTTAAAAGCATAGCATAGTGTTACTTCATATAAATGCCGCTAAGGCTAAAATGTAGGGTAATTAACAGAAATATAGGGATGAAGAATGTACTGTACAACAAAAGTCAGAAGTATCTTATCTAGAAAAGGCTTCAAGGTTAAAAATTATGCATAAAAAATACGGACACGGTTTTACCTTAACTGAATTGATGATCACGGTCGCGATTGCTGGCATTGTCGCATCTTTAGCCGTGCCTTCGTTTCAGGATATGCTGGAACGAAATCGATTAAAAGAAGCGGTAGAGTCTTTGAAGTCGGATTTGATGTTTGCACGAACTGAGGCGATTAAGCGGAGTACCGATGTAACGGTGAGTCGCAAAACTGGTGATAATGGTACTTGGTGTTATGGGCTAACGACTGGCACTGACTGTGATTGCAGCGCAAGCCCAAGTACCTGTGAAATTAAAACAGTTTCAGGCTCGGAGTATCCTCAAACCAATATAAAATCAGCATGGCCGACATCTGGTAATCTTTCCTTTGATTTTAGACGAGGCACCTCAGGTACATCAAACACCTGTTTTAGTTCCACTAAATTCACGGTAAAAGTTCAAACTAACAATTCAGGCAGAGTGACTATTTGTACAAACAACAACTCAACTGCTTTACTGGGATATGATTATTGCGATGCGGGAGAGGCAGTATGCACTTTATAAAAGCTAATAATATAAAACGAAATAATGGCTTAACCCTAATCGAAATTATGATCGCCTTATTATTAGGTCTAATCGTAATCGGTGGGGCATTATCAATTTATATCGCCACCATTCGCAGTAGTACCGACATCACTAACTCAGCTCGCTTAAACTATGATTTAGACTCTGTCATGCAGCTAATGGTCAATGATATTCGGCGTGCGGGTTATTGGGGTGGAGCTGTTACAGGGTCAGATGCGCAAACAAACCCATTCACTATAGGTGCCGCTAACATTCAAATCCCTGTTGATTCTTGTATTTTGTATACTTATGATGCGAATGGCGATGGAGTTGTTGGGACTGAGCATACTGAGTATTATGGCTTTAAACTGCAAGATGGAAGAATACAAATAAGAAGCAGTAAGGCGGCCGAGACAAAGACTGACTGCACAGGTACTGGCTGGGAAACAATCACCGATGAAAACAAAGTCAATATCACCAGTCTGACTTTTAGCGACAATAACTCAAAATGCTTTAACTCAACAACTAAAAAGCTATACGCGCCAGCAGGGGAAGACAAATCTTGTCCAGCCACAGCTGTTGCAGGATTTAGCACTGCAGGAGATACATTAGTTGAAACAAGAGAAATTGCAATTACATTAACAGGGAATGTAGTAGGTGATGCTCCTGTCACAAAGAGCCTAACAGCTAATGTTAAAGTAAGAAATAATCGTATATTTAATCAATAAATCTAAAGCGTTGTAGGGTACCTTATGAAAAGCAAATCAAAAAAAGCCTTCAGTTCGCAAAACGGGGCAGCCACATTATTAACTGCTATCATATTATTGATTGCAACGACATTAGTTGCATTTATGGCAGGCAGAACTGCCTTACAAGAAGTTAAAATGACGGCTAATAATTATCGAGCTGTTCAGGCAATTGCAGCTGCAGATGCCGGTATGGATTATGCAGTAGCTTATTTCGATGATGGTGGGCTTGATCATGATTTAGATGATAAAAGTGATGACCTATTTAATGATGGATATGTTAATGTTATCGATCCTGCCGGTGGAGTACAAGATTTTATTCCTCCAGTTAACTCAACTATTCGATATTACAATACACCTACTAGCTTACCTCTCCCTGCTTGCGTAAGTGCTGATGCAAGTCCAACAAATAAAAAAAGCGCACTTATCCAAGTCACAGGAACTAGTGATGATGGCATTGCTAACCGAACTATCTATCAGTGTGTGGGAACAAGGAATTTATTACAAGGCGGCGGGCCTAAACAAACTTTAGTTTCTGGTTCAGTCGTTGATTTAACAGGATCAGCTCAAATTATTAACCGTTATTCTGATTTAAATATTTGGAGTGCAAAGACGGTAGCTATTTCTGGTCACTCAATGGAAACCTATATTCGCCCACCTGACACCGAAATAGCAGACTTAACAAAAGCTCAATTAATTGACACTACAACCAGCCCATCTATCCTTAACGCACAAAAAGTTTCTAGTGGCGGCTTAGGCAGTGGGACAGATATTTATCAAAATGACGCGCGTTTAGTAGCTGCTAAAAGCATTTCTGCTCAAGATATTGCAGCAGGTGGCAGTGGAGATGGACCCGGCAGTTTTTTTAATTTATTCTTTCTTGATAACAAAGCAGGAATGAAAGAAATTGCAGAGAATTCAAAGCAAAGTTTTCCTTCTGCTGATTTTCCCGATACTACTCCAGACTCCTCAGAACTTAATGGTCTAAGTGGCGTTGTTTATATTGATGGGGATGCTTCCTTAACAGGCAGCGGTGTAAGTATGGGTGAAGAATCCCCTGTCATTATTATTGTCGATGGTAATTTTAGTTTTACGGGTGGAACTATTACTGGAATCCTTTATGTACGAGGAGAAGTGTCCATGGCTGGTGGGGCAACAGTGGTTGGAACTATGTTAGCTGAAGGAGGCGTTGATATGGGAGCCGGTACATCCACATTAGTTTACGCTAGAAATATTGGTGATGGCCCAGACGGAGCGCCAATAAAAGGCACTACTGGAATTATCAGTGGTTCATGGCGTGATTGGTAATTAAATAAAGGAAATAGTGATGATTTTAATAAAACAAAAAGGTGTAGGCTTAATTGAAGTGCTAATTGCTACCGTTGTAATTGCTTTAGGCTTATTAGCTGTTGCATCCATGCAAGGCACTTTTCTTTCCAGTAGTGGTGAGAGTAAAACTCGTGCTGAAGCATTAGTTATTGCTGAGCGACAAATGGAATCATTACGAAATATGATACAGAATGCTGATTTTGATACCCTTCCTACTCCAACCTCACCAGTAAACGGAGTGAATGCCAGCTTTACTGTTGGACAAGTCGTAGCAGCAGCAAGTTCGCCTGATAGAAAACAAATTACCCTGACAGTAAGCTGGGATGGCGGAGGTGCTGATAAGCAAATAGTACTGACTAGTGAAATAGCATTTTCAAACCCTGCAAATGCTATAGCTTTAGCTGCCTTTGGAGATGCTAGCGTAGGGTCTTCAGGGAAGGCTCCAAGCCCTGGTAATAGGGCATCAGAATCCGTTGAAGACAACAGTATTGATTTATTTGATAGTAAAGGCTCTCCTTTAAGTAAAGTTGTATCAATAGAAGATGATTTATATACTCTCGATGGCAATACATACCGTGATGATAAAAATGGCAAAACAGGATCACGAGTAATTCTTTGTTCAACGCTTACCGCATTTGATAAAGATTTATCTTTCCCTGGTAACTATGATGAGGCAAAAAAGCCTAAATATAATGAAGCCACTGGGACATTTACAAATGATGCTAACTGTGCCATATCAGGCACAACTGGAAGCGCTTGTTTATATACAAATAGACGCATTGTTGACGGCACTGAGACAATTGAGCTTTATACCCAACATTACACATCTAGCACAACTGGTCTAACAACAACCTACACTTTATTTGATGCGTGTATTGCAGAGCATCGTTTTTTTGGCGGAATTATTATCCCAATTAAAGGCAAAGTACGCACTGAATTCACCCTTGACGACATAAAAATTGACCACAACAAAGAGAATATGTTCTGTGCTTTTTACCCTGGATCAGAACTCAATGAGCAACCTTATGCTTGTTATGTCGGAGGAAATTGTGAAAATGATACCGGCAGCGAAAACCCTAATGCAACGTCATGCTCCCTTACAGCAAGCACAGCTCGGCGTGATGTTGGTTCTGGAGGATTCAGTGGCAATATAGGGCTAATTAATGGGGATGATAATGGATCTGGAAAAGAAAGTGTTTGCTTCAAAGATGAGCTTGATGGAACAAATACTGCTTTTTTCACTGCTAGAAAATATAAAACAATTAATTCCAGCATTGAAGAAGGCATTAATGAACCATATGCTTGTCAAGATTTTTATATTGTTGGACGTCAAGCAAATGTAAGCAGATTATCAGCCAAATGTGCAGCTGAAACCTGGGATGGCACAAGTAATATCAATCTCCCTCCACAAGAAGTTATTCGTACGATTGACTCTGCCAACACAGTAGTAACGACAGAAAACATCGCTTATTGTACGCGCAGAACACCCATAACATATGATTTAACAATCGCAGTAACTGGAGGAACACCTACCACAGTTGTAACAGGTAATGGTGATACTTTAACATGCTCCTCAGACGGAGTTTGCAAAGGAAAGACTACGACATCAGCAATAACTATAATAATTTACGCTAGTAACAATACTCAATCAGGTAGTTGCTTAATCAGTAATCTTAGCTCTGCAGACACATCCCGATCGTGTGATAGCTCTACTGATCCTGTTGTTTATGATAAGGGCAGTATTATTTTACTATCGCCTCCTAAATATACATTAAATGGGCTTATTAAGCCTATTTTAAACAGCACTGGAGGCTATTCAATGAAAGTAACCGCAGATTCATTTATTGGAACTCCTTCTTGTAGTTTCACTACGAACACATTTTCTTGTACGATTAGTACACTTGAAAGCTCAGTGCGTATGGAAATTAAAAAAGGCAAGGCATCAGATAGTTGTAATGCTAATAACTTGACGGCTGCTCCTAGCAGTTCTCTAACAATAGATAAGGTTTGCGTACTTAACCCTTGATTTTTTAATCGTGTAGAGTGGGCAATGCTTTTCTGCCCACCATTATTTAAAACCAATATCCATTTTTAATAAAAAACCACCCAATCGGCAATCCGGTTCGGTGGTTTTTTTTGTATCTCACCTAGAGCATAAGGAGCATAAGGGATAATAGATCCCCCCGATAAAAACCTCGCGGATGACGACCTTTACCGCCCACGAATGAGAGCTTACCATAACTCATCTTAAGCACTTATGAACAAAAGGAAAATCATGGTAATTATTGGAGCCAAGTAAATAGATGATGATATTCGCCGGAAGCAACGACTTGCTAATTTTAAAAAATCTTTGTTGCAACTCAAACTAGTTGTCGATATTTATCGATGAGGCTCAAATGCCTAATGCTTTAACAATAAGGTCTTTAAACAAGATCGCGAGCATACCTGAAAAAATAGCCCAAGAAAGGCGGTCGTGTTTTTTGCCCTGCTCTCTAATTTCTAGTTTTATTTCGTCAAACCTTTTATCCACTTGTTCAAAGCGTTTATCGACTTGTTCAAAACGCTCTAAGGTTACTTTTTCGGCCTGTTCAAAACGCTCTAAGGTTACTTTTTCAGCCTGTTCAAAACGCTCTAAGCTGAGTTGTTCTGCGCGCATAAATTGACTGGCCATTTCTTCTCGTGTGACCGAATGTTGAGCGGCTTGTAGCAAATGCTGCAATAAGTCTCTTTGCGTAAATGTATTTGAGTCAGAAATTTCAGACATTTTCTTATTTATCAGTTATTTATTGTGCTTTTTGTCAATTGCATAAAAAATATTGCCGCATACTTTATCTAGTAGCTTGCTAAACCTTATCTTTGAACTATACTGATTATTTGACCACTTAAATTGAGAATATTCATGAAAAAATTATTATGGGCTTTACTGTTGGTATCGTTTAATATTTTTGCAGTGCCTGTTGATATCAATAAGGCGAGTGCGCAGGAAATATCTGAGTCTTTAGACGGTGTAGGTTTGAAAAAGGCGGAGGCGATTGTTGCTTACCGTACAGCAAACGGGCCTTTTGCAAGTATTGATGATTTAGCTAATGTTAAAGGCATAGGCGAGAAAACAGTTGCTAAAAATAAGGATAATCTGCAAATAAGTAGCGATAAGAAAGGCAAGGATAAATCGGCCGCAAACATAGAGAAGAAAAAGAAATAAGTAGTTCAAATCAGGCGTTAGATCTTAACGCATTAGGACATACTATTTAAAATCTTTTCCTCCGCACCCAAATTCTATTTGGGCGCGGCGGCTTAGAAGCTCTGCTTCATGTATTCTATAGCTTTTTATGGGAGTGGCTTTATCTAAAAAGTTAGATACCAGCCGCTTCCTGTGCTACCTCAAATGTTCTCGACTAGAAGTAAGGCAAAAAAGCCTATTCGGCCTTGCTCTTTGCTGTACTCTCACCTTCTGTCTCTGCTGCTAGCTCTTCTTCGACTTTGACTTCTTCCCGCTCTTTCGCTCCGGCCTCTTCAAGCACCTTAAGCAGTTGCTTATGCCCTGCCTTTTTAGCTTTAACTAATACGCGTACACCTAGTTTATCTTCTGCATTGACATCAGCCCCCGCACTAATTAATAAGCTCACTAAGCGCTGATCACCAAAAATAATAGCATCCATTAATGCTGTAGATCCTTGATTATCGGCTAAATTTACATTGGCACCATAAGCAATTAATGTTTGCATAACGCGATAGTTGCCACTGTATGCAGCCACCATTAGCGCAGTACGCCCACTACCGACTTTGCTGTTAACATCAACGCCTGATGAGAGAATTGTGTGTATTCGTTGCGCTTGCCCTTGGATTGCAGCCATAAATAAGTCTTGCCCTGTTTCTGCAAACAGCGCGCCACTGTACACGGCTAAATTTAGTATGATTGCTAATATACCGTTCTTCATTATGACTCCAGCCCTAGTTTTTTTAATCGATAACGCAAGGAACGAAAGCTCATGCCAAGTTGCTTGGCTGTAGCGGTACGATTCCATTTATTTTGCTCTAACGCCTCACTAATGGCTTGTTTTTCTATGTCTTCTAAATACGCTTCCAAAGACCCCATAGTGGGGTTATAGGTTCCGGGATCAAGTAGCTGGGTTGCCATTGAATTTAAGTCTAAATCTTGCTCGGTAATGACTGCACCTTCATGTAGGGCAACGGCTCGCTCCAGAATGTTTTCTAATTCACGGACATTGCCAGGAAATTTATAGTATTTCAAGGCCTTTAATGCACCAGACGAGAATTTTAATGCGCTGAGCTGGTTGTTTCTGGCAATTTTATTGAGAAAAAACTCGCTCAACTGAGCAATATCTTCATTGCGATGACGTAATGCCGGAACATTTAGCTCTATAACATTAAGCCTATAATATAAATCTTGCCTAAAAGTTCCTTCTTGAACCAATTGCGCCAAATCCTTGTGTGTAGCACTTAATAACCGGACATCAACCGCTTCTTCCTGTTGGCTACCTATGGCACGAACTTTCTTTTCTTGTATCGCACGTAGCAATTTAACTTGTAATATCAAAGGTAAATCAGCAACTTCATCTAAAAATAAAGTCCCTCCCTCAGCCGCTTGGAACAAACCTTGTTTATCACCATTTGCGCCGGTAAAGCTACCTTTTCTATGACCAAAAAATTCACTCTCCATTAGCTCCGATGGAATCGCGCCACAGTTAACGGCAATAAATGGCGCTTCAGCACGAGAGCTTTGCTTATGAATAAGGCTAGCAACTAATTCCTTGCCTGAGCCTGACTCACCTTTAATATAAACAGGGGCTTGGCTACGTGCAATTTTGCTGATTTTTGCTCGAATTTGACACATTATTTCAGACTCGCCTAATAAGGTGTTTCTAGAGCGTCTATCTTGTTGAGGAGAAAAGTTAGCTTTTAAAGCATTGCTGATTAATTGGCGTAATACTTTTAAATCAACCGGTTTGGATAAAAAATCAAATGCACCCTGCTTCATTGCTTTAACCGCTGCTTCAGCACTGCCGTGCGCAGTTATCACAATCACTGGCAGCTTAGGAAATTCAACTTGAATTGCCGCAAGTAAATCCAAACCGTTACCATCGGGCAAACGCATATCTGTCAGACAAATATTAAAGGCTTGTTTTTTTAATATCGCGTGCGCACTACTGATATTTTCAGCCGTTACCGTGGCTATATCCATGCGCTTTAGCGTGATTTCCAAGAGCTCTCGGATATCCGCTTCATCATCAATAATTAAGGCTTGCGCTTTATTCATAATTTTATTTCATTTTGCTCTGCACTTGCGAAATATAAGCGAAAACAACTGCCATCCGCTATAGCTTGATAACTTAATGAGGCTTGATTTAATTCAGCTAATTCACGAGAAATATATAAACCTAAACCCGTACCTGAACTAGAGGTCGTAAAAAATGGCTCAAACAAATGTTCCGCCGTCGCTTTGGACATGTTTTGTCCATGATCAATAACCAGTAAACAAGGTTGATTAAAAAAAGTAGTCACTTTAAGTGCTATGTCTTGATCAGGAACATAGCCATATTTTAAAGCGTTTTCACAGAGATTATTTAGAATTTGCGTTAAATGCCCTGGATCAAAGAGTATATCTTGCACTCCTTCCTCCACAGAAAGACTAAATTGATTTTTCTGCCCACGATTTTCTAGTTCAAAGATCGCTAAATAATCTGGCAGCCATGTCGCCAAATGAATACGCTCCTGTTTTGAATCAGTTCTGCGCGATAACTGTAAAATATCTTCAATAATCGAATTTACTCTTAAAGCATGTGCTTGAATAATTTCAGTTAAACGTAAATCGGCACCCGATAACTGCGGGCACTCTGCTAATAACTGGCCGGCGTGACTTATTGCTCCTAAAGGGTTTCGGATTTCATGAGCAATATTAGCCGTTAGCATTCCTAGAGAAGCTAACTTGCCTTGCTGTACGCGCTGATTATATAAAGCGACATCATCCAGAGTAATCATAAAAAAAAGCGCATGCCGAGTAGGCAAAGAAGTAAAATGCACATGTAAATCAGCTTGTCCTGGCACAGAAATAGACAAAAAATCTTTGCTAGGATTAGCTACCCACTGTTCAAAAGCCTGCACAAATGAAAACGAAATATCCGCTAAAGTGTCCGGTAAACTATTCCGCCCTAATAAGCGCTGACAGGCGTTATTATATCGAGTAATTCTTTGTTGCTGATCGGTGATGATAATGCCCGATTGCATATTCTGGATAATATATTGGTTTAATTCCTCTAAAGAGATAATGGTTTCTTGTTGTTTCGAGGTAATTAAAGCGGTCTGCTCTGTCCGCTTGGCCAAAAAATAAGACAACATGGCGATGGTAAAAAAAGCCGCGCCCAACATACCGGCATAAGGATAATAGACACTTTTAAAATCGCCTATGCGAAAAACATAAGCTTGCTCGGCAAAAATAAATAAGCTGGCAAGCGCGGCAAATAACATCGCACAACGACCACCAATTAACAGCCCACCTGCCGCGGTAGACACTAACATCAGCGCCCCTACGCCACTGGCAATCCCGCCGCAAGTATGCATAATCAGAGTAATCAGGAAAATATCGGTAAAAATGAGCAATTGCGCTTGCGTTGCATAGCTGGCAACTCGCTTAAAAATAAATATCCAACCCATTAACGTCGCCCCTAAATAGCTAAAACTTGTGAGTAAATAGAGCTGAGTATATTCAGGCAGAATAATAAGCCGGCCTATACGCGAGTAATATAAACTTAAAAATAAACTGGATAAAATCAAGCGGTAAACATAAAAGCCTTTTAATAAAAACCAGGCCTGTCGCACGGGTATTTTATAGCCCTTAGAAAAAGGACAAGGTGAAAGCATATTCGCATCGGTTTGCATAAGCGTTATTTAAGTTATTTAGCTATAAATATTAAGGCTAATTTAATCAGTTAGCTGCTATTATAAGACATGGATATCTTTATTATATATGTTATCAAAACTCTGCTATTACCGATGGCTAGCTTATTAATTCTAGCGTTCATCGGGCTATTTTTATTACATCGACAACGCCTATTTGCTATGGTTTTACTGATCTTTTCATTAAGCGCTTTATTGCTACTGAGCCTACCTATTAGTATAAGATATTTGGCCAACACTCAAGAAATTTACCCGCCCCTAACAATCGAAAAAATATCGCGTTTTTCCGCGCAAGCGATTGTTATTTTAGGAGGTGGATTGAGTAAGCCTGCGCCTGAATATGCACAAGCGGCAACATTAAAAACCAATAGTTTAGCGCGCGTTCGTTATGGTGCGTTTCTGGCAAAAAAAAACCAATTGCCTGTTTTAGTCAGTGACGGAAAAGTTCTAGCGGCCAAACTCCCTTCAGAAGCAGAAGTGATGAGTGAAGTATTAAATAATGAGTTTAATCAGGCAGTGGACTGGCAAGAGCATCGCAGCCGCAATACTGCGGAAAATGCCCTCTATACTTGGGAGATATTAGCCAAAGAAAATATACAACGCATTATTCTGGTAACTCACGCGCTGCACATGCAAAGAGCTGTTGATCAGTTTGTCCAACAGGGATTTAAAGTGCTTCCTGCGCCCACGATGTTTTTATCTCGCTCAGATGAGCTGGATTTACTGAGCTTTATTCCTTCTGCTCAAGCTTTACAGCGTAATACTTTAGTGATTCATGAAATGATGGGACGCCTTTGGTATAAGTTGCGTTATTAAGGAGGGGCCATTTTAAGGCGGCATAAATAATAGCAGTGACACACTTAGCTTTAGCTTTTGCACGCCTAATTCTTTGAAATTTCCTGTCCCGCCTTAAATGTATCGCTAAGGATGAACATTTAATCAATCCAGATGGTTAAGTTAGGCAGCACTGCCAGTCCTTCAAGGGCTGACAGCAGTGCGACGGATATTATTTAATGTCGATATCTAACTCGAATATTAGCGCTGTAAAAGACTCGCCGTTCTCCTTTGGTAGCCTCTCTTGCCTGGCAAGTCCCTTAAATCTGCATACTTTTGCATTATAATTGTTACAGTACGTAAACTGCTCCATCACTCTCAACCCAAGCCCTTAGTCGCGATCTCAAAGACGTCTTTGGAAATATGTTCGGTATTAATAATGCGCTCTAACTGTTGCTTTATCAAAATTTGACGCGCTTTATCAAAGCGTCGCCATTGCGTTAAAGCGCCCACCATACGCGAAGCCACTTGAGGATTAATTTTATTTAAAGCAATCACTTGGTCTGCTAAGAACTGATACCCTTGGCCGTTTTCAGCATGAAAGTGTAGCGGGTTAGATTGGCTAAAAGCACCGATAAGAGCACGTACCCGATTCGGCGTTTTTAAATCAAACGCGGCATGTTGCAGTAAACTCTGCACAACACTGAAAGTGTCTGCTTGGGTACTCATCGCTTGTAAACTAAACCACTTATCAATCACTAAGGCTTCATTTTGCCATTGCTGATAAAAACGCGCTAAGCTAGCTGATTTTTCAGGATTTTGGCTGTTGACTAAGGCACCCAAAGCAGCAATTTGATCGGTCATATTCTTAGCGTTAGCAAATTGTTCATTGACTAATTGATAACTTTGCGGCGTTTCTAATTGGCTTAAATAATCCAAACAGATATTTTTAATTCTACGGCGACCAATGGCTTTTGCACTCAGTTGTCCTGATTCTTCTTTATGGTTTGCTTGGTAAAGCTTACTAAATTGCTCAGTCAATTGTTCGGCAAGACTACGTTTAACAAAATCTCGCACTTGATGGATAGCAACCACATCAACCACAGCCATTTGTTCAGCTAAATAATTGGCGCCCGGTAAAGACAGTAAACAAGCTAAATACGATAAATCAGTCCACGGTTGCTCTAGAATCGCCTTAAAGCTAGCACATAAAATTTCAGGTAAAGCTAATGTTTGACCTTGCTTCAACGCCTTGATTAAATCAAAGATAATAGCCGTACTTAGCTGCTGTCCGGCTTCCCAGCGATTAAAGCTGTCATTATCATGCTGTAATAAAAACGCAAACTCAGTTAATGGTCGCTGCATATTTAATTTAACCGGAGCAGAAAAGCCACGTAATACCGAAATATGTGGCGTACTTGCTACCTTTTCAAAGACGAAAGTTTGACTAGCTTCTGTTAATTCTAATGTCACTTCCTTATCACTAGACTGATTGCCTTGTACATTAGATAAAATCACCGCACCATCATCAGCAAATAAAGCGACTTTCACGGGAATATGTAAAATAGCGGCATTAGGCTGTGTCGGAATACTTTGGCTTAAAGTCAGGGCTAAACTTTGCTGTTCAATATTGTAATTTGTCTCAACACTTAAGGTTGGCGTTCCCGCTTGTGCATACCAACGTCTAAATTGATTTAAGTCTTTGCCACTCGCATCTTCCATCGCTTGGACAAAATGTTCACAAGTCACCGCCTGCCCATCATGGCGCTGAAAATATAAATCCGAGCCTTTGCGGAAATTTTCCGCCCCCAATAAAGTTTGAATCATGCGCACCACTTCGGCGCCTTTTTCATACACGGTCAGCGTATAAAAATTATTAATTTCTATATAGGCTTCAGGGCGAATAGGATGCGCTAAAGGACCGGTATCTTCAGAAAATTGACGGGTACGCAAGGCAATCACATCATCAATTCGTTTCACCGCTCTGGACGTTTGATCAGCAGTAAATTCTTGATCACGGAAAACGGTAAAGCCTTCTTTCAAACTAAGCTGAAACCAATCTCGACAAGTCACCCGATTACCACTCCAGTTATGAAAATATTCATGACCAATGACCCCTTCAATATGCTCATAATCCATATCGGTTGCGGTATCAGGGCGCGCCAAGACAAATTTAGTATTAAAGACATTCAGTCCTTTATTTTCCATCGCTCCCATATTGAAATGACCAACGGCGACAATCATATACAGGTCTAAATCATATTCACGGCCGTAAGTTTGTTCATCCCAGCGCATAGAATTCTTTAAGGACTGCATGGCATGAGCGCATTTGTCTATATCATGTGCTTCAACAAAAATTTGCAAGGTAATAGCGCGGCCACTCATCGTGGTAAAGTGATCTTCGATACACTCCAACTGCCCAGCGACTAAGGCAAATAAATAACAAGGCTTTTTAAAAGGGTCTTCCCAGGTTACCCAATGACGATTTTCAGTTAGTTCACCTTGCGCGATTTTATTACCATTAGAAAGCAAAACAGGATACTGGGTTTTATCAGCCACTAAAGTCGTAGTAAACCGACTCATCACATCGGGCCGATCCAGAAAATAAGTAATCTTTCTAAAACCTTGCGCTTCACATTGCGTACACAGCATGTCATTGGACATAAATAAACCTTCCAACGCACTATTTTCTTTTGGGTTAATGCTATTTTCAATTTCTAAAGTAAAGCTTTGATCTTGAGGTACATGCTTAATAATCAGTGTTTCCTCCGTTAGCTGATACTGGCTTTCAGTTAACGCGACCCCATCTAAGGTAATACTGACTAAACTCAAATCTTCGCCTAATAATTGCAAAGGCGCATGCTTAACTGCACTGTCCGGATTGGCGTTAAGTGTTAAGCGGGACACAACGCGCGTATGCTCAGCATCGAGAATAAAGTTTAAATCTACGGTCTGGATTAAATATTCAGGCACAAGATAATCTTTAAGGTAGATGGTCTGTGGTTTGGTATCTGTCATATCTATTACTCTCTATGCTCGGTATCGGCTTGTTTGGGCTTTAGTGAGATCAGCCAGTAGGTAATACCCAGCGCTAACACCACGGTTGCAGTTGCAAAAATATATAAGGGGCTAATTTGATTGAAGTCAAAAACAATAATTTTTCGAGATACAGCCATCAAAGCAGTGGCTACGACTAGCTTTATCGGTAAAACGTCTTTGCGTATATATAAGGTAATATTGAGAAATATTTCTATCGCAATCAAAACCACGAGAAAGGTACTAAACATGGCTAAAATATCGCTTACATTGAGCAGCATAAACGGCGGAGCCATCAAGCGGTTATACATGACTAAAACCACGTCAGCCACACCCCAAAGTATGACTGCGACCATTAACACGGCCAAAATGCGTACCGCAAAGTGGATAATGCCATGCAGCACTTTTATAAAATTATCTTCGTGCTCTGCAGGCAGTTCTTCATGAAACTCATGTGTAGATTTAATGCTACGACTGCGATTATCCATGGCTAATTTGACTTAAAAAACTTAATGGAAAAAATCATAATCAATACCCATGCGGCTAGAAAACAAACGCCACCGATCGGGGTAATCATACCCAACCACTTCAAGCCCGATAAACTTAACAAATATAAACTGCCAGAAAATAAAATAATGCCAGAAAACATAGTCCATGCAGCATATTTTAATAAATTTACTTCAGGATGTTGTGCGCGTAATAGCGCTATCAAGCCTAAGCCGAGCGCATGCCACATTTGATAAGTGACTGCGGTTTTATACACAGCTAACATATCAGGCGTTAAAATGTCTTGCAAACCATGCGCGCCAAATGCCCCCATTGCCACAGCAATAAAAGCACATAAAGCACATAAAAAAAGCGTTACTGGATGCATTTATTTCTCCAAAAGTCGCGGCATTAACTGCACTAAGTTACAGGGTTTGGTTCTAAAATCTAACTGTTCACTAATTAAATTATCCCAAGCCATGCGGCAAGCATTAGATGAGCCTGGTAAACAAAAGATATAAGTGGCATTTGCTACACCGGCGATAGCGCGGGATTGTATAGTTGATGTTTTAATATCTTGATAAGAGAGCATTCTAAAGACTTCACCAAAACCGGATAAAGTTTTATCTAATAAAGGCTCAATCGCTTCCGGCGTGCCATCTCTACCCGTTACCCCGGTACCGCCGGTGCTAATAATAACATTCACCTGTTCATTCGCAATCCATGAGGAAACAGTCGCTCGGATCTGATAAATATCATCAGCAACAATGGCCTTGGCAAATAAATGATGACCAGCAGCATCTAATCGCTCAACCAAAGTTTGACCTGAAATATCATCTTCTTCGCTACGCGTATCTGAAACGGTCAATACAGCTATATTAAGTGGGAGAAACTGCCTTGCATTACGGGACATATAAAACCTATTTTAATTTATCATAAATTATTCACAACATTTTACACCAAGCCAGGCTATAACTAACAATAATGACATTTATATTGATACCTGAACCAATCTTGATAAGCAAATCCTAGCTTATTAACCAGTATCCTAAAAAAATTATTCACTAGTACAAGATAGAATTGAAACCTATAATTAACGCCCATACTCTCAATAAAAAAGAATATTAATGGCTTTAGACCCTAATTCACCAGAAGGCCAAAACCTGCGTAAATCTTTTCCGTTGGTCACCATGCCTGCACAACAATTTAATCTATTATGTGCCCAGATTAGTGTCTCCGAAGCATCCAAAGGTGACTTTCTATTTACTAGGCATGATAGCACTGAAGCCTTCATATATCTTATTGACGGCAGCGTTTCTTTAGAAGCAGAAGCTCTCAAAGTAGAAACCATCAATGCTGATTCTGACTCAGCTAAATTCGCACTGGCTCATCAGTTTCCGCGTAAAATATCCGCTCGCGCCATTAATAATGTCCGTTATATCCGTTTAAAGCTCAACGCATTTGAGCAAAAAGAAGTAGAGTATGAAGAAAAGGAAAGTGTTTATATGATAGATAATGAGGGCTCAGAAAAAGTAGCCAAAAGTAAGGGCGACTGGATGTCTGCATTATTAAAGTCGCCTATCTTCCAACGCCTGCCTGCAATGAACTTACAACAAGTCATTATGAGCTTACAAGAAGTTAAGCTAGAAAAAGGCGAGATTCTATTTCACCAAGGTGATATCGGAGATTATTATTACTTGCTTAGAGAAGGCCGTTGCACTTTAAGTCGCAAAGCCTCTGAGCGTGCAAAAGAAATCGTGTTAACTGAATTAGGTGAAAACGAAACCTTTGGCGAAGACGCATTACTCTCAGGCGAACCTAGAAGTGTCACCGTTACTGCCGCTACCGATATGGTTCTGTCGCGTATTAATAAAGAGCTCTTTATTAAGCTAATTAAAAACCCAGCATTAAAGTATATTACGTATTCAGAGCTATTACATGAGCAAGCTAAAGATCTAACACCGCTTATATTAGATATACGCCCAATTAATGAATACAATGAAACGCATATAGAAGGCAGCAGAAATATTCCTTTCTTCTCTCTACGTATGCATATCAAAGAGTTAAAAAAAGAAACGAAAAGAATTATTATTATTTGCGCCGATGGCACTTTAAGTGAAGCGGCTGCTTTTACGCTAATCAAAAATAAAATTGACGCTGTCATATTAAAAAGCGGCATGCAAAGTGTGCCTAAAAATATTGGCTATACAAGTGAGGCGACTTTTGCCATTGATGATAATGACCAAAAAAGTCCTATCTTTTTTGAGCGAGATGGCGCTTCTACTGCAGATATATCCAGAGCTATTGACCAACAAACCAGTAAACCAGATTCATTAACTCCAGAAACAAAACTCGACTTACAACAAGAAAATCAATTATTAAAAGCAGAAAATCTACGTTTAAGCAGCGAATTAGATAATGTTAAAAAACAATACCGCATACTGTACAAACAAGCCCAAAAACTAAAAGACGTACTACAAAAGTACCAAGTGACAAGTAAGCAATACGACAACCCCTAAGAAAAGGAGTTGTCGCGCTTACACTGCTAGACCAGAAGCCAGCTGTGGAAGGTTACAACGAAGGCAACCAAAAGAGAATCAATAATGTTATTTGATTTTAGCTTCTTTGTACATGACGTGTTTACGTACAACAGGATCAAATTTTTTGATTTCCATTTTTTCTGGCATAGTACGTTTATTTTTATCTGTGGTATAAAAATGTCCAGTACCCGCTGAAGAAACTAATTTTATTTTATCGCGCATGAGTATATCCCCTTAAACCTTTTCGCCACGTTTAAGCATATCAGCTAAAACAGCATCAATACCTTTTTTATCAATGATACGCATACCTTTTGCAGTTAATCTTAGGCGTACCCAACGATTTTGACTTTCCACCCAAAATCTATGGTGGTGTAAGTTTGGATTAAAAAGTCTTCTTGTTTTATTGTGTGCGTGCGATACATTGTTTCCAGTGATAGGGCGCTTACCCGTTACCTGACAAATTTTAGACATGATTCACCTCTAATGAGCCTTTATTCAAAGTTAGCCGGTCTTTATACCAAGTTTTTGTATAAAGGTAAACAAGAATATATTTACAAAGCGACTAAAAAGCACCGCATCTCATTAAATATTCACACTATTCGAGTAAAAAACAGGCTATACTCATAAACAAAATAACTCATTAAATAGACAATACAGGTCGAATGAGATGTTAATGATAACGCCATTTCTATATGTTTTTAGCAGGAATCTAGTGCTGCGCATAGCCCCTTGCTAAAAGAGTTCGCGAATGATGCAATATTGGTATTACATTGACAGGGAATAATCAAAATAACTTATCAAAGAGAAAAATATTGTGACGATTAAACTTGGCATGGTCATGGATTCAATTGACCACATCAACATAAAAAAAGACACCAGCTTTGCTATGCTGCTAGAAGCACAAGCGCGTAACTGGGAATTACACTATATGGAGTTAGGTGATTTATTTTTACTTAATGGACAAGCCTATGCGAACACCAAGCAGATACATGTAAAACGCGATGCCACACAATGGTATGAAGTTGTCAGCGAACAAATCATTCCTTTGGCAATACTAGATAGCATTATTATGCGTAAAGATCCGCCCGTTGACCAAGAATATATTTATGCTACGCATATTTTGGAACAAGCAGAACAACAAGGCGTCTACATAGCCAATAAACCGCAATCGTTACGTGATGCTAACGAAAAACTATTTACCGCATGGTTTCCTCAATGTTGTGCTGATACGCTAGTCACCAGCCAAGCCGGGCAAATACGCGACTTTCTCCAAGAGCATCAAGAAATCATTCTCAAGCCGTTAGATGGCATGGGCGGTGCATCTATTTTTCATTTGCGCCTTAGTGATCCCAATATCAGCGTCATTATAGAAACCATGAGCGCACAGGGTACAAACTACGTAATGGCACAGAAATATTTGCCAGCAATAAAAGCCGGTGATAAACGCATCTTACTAGTTAATGGCGAACCCATCCCTTATGCCTTAGCGCGTATTCCTGCGCAAGGCGAAAGTCGCGGCAATCTTGCCGCAGGTGGACGCGCACAAGGACAACCTTTAACAGAAAGAGATTACTGGATTGCTCAACAAGTAGGTCCAACACTTAAAGCAAAAGGACTAGCCTTTGTTGGTATAGATGTTATTGGTGACTATTTAACCGAAATCAATGTCACCAGCCCTACCTGCGTACAAGAACTAGATCATCAATTTGGTCTCAATATCTGTGCTCAATTAATGGATCATATTGAATCAATGCTACCAAAATCTGCATAAAAATGTCCGAACAAAGCTTTCAACCCCCTTCCCCGTTATCCAATAATGACACTCTATTGGTTTGTATCTTTTTTGCCGCGATTATTCATACCGCGCTCATTTTAGGTGTTAACTTCTCCAAACCTAAAGCCGATAAAACCAGTAAATCGATAGAAATTACTCTGGTCACTAACGAAGCAAAAAAAGCACCTAAAAAAGCAGAATTTTTAGCGCAAAGCAATCAAATTGGTGCAGGTGAAAAGCTAGACAAACCAACACCAGCCGCTCAGCAATTAGCGAGCTCAGGCACACACAACAAACAACCACCTCGACAAAAAGTGGTCCAGCAACAAAGCGTCAAACGCCAGCAAATACTAACTCAAAAAACCGCTGAACAAAAAATTCAACTAACAGAAAAAACCAAAGAAACCAGCGAAAAATCTGAGCCAAGATTATCCATGGATGCTTTGCGCCAACAGGTCTCTGAATTAGGTGCCAAAATACGCTACCAAAAACCTAGCAGCGATCAAAATCGAATTAAATTTGTTAATTCCGTCAGCGCACATAAATACCTTGCCGCACAATACATTACCGACTGGCAACGCAAAGTTGAACGTACTGGCAACCTCAATTACCCAACGATTGCTAAGCGCCCGGGATTTTCCAGCAGTTTAACTTTAGATGTTGGCATAAAGCCTGATGGCAGTCTTTATAGCTTGCGCATTAGAAAATCATCCGGCTACCCAGCCCTCGATGAAGCGGCAAAACGTATCGTACGTGTTAGCGCCCCCTTCCCCCCCTTACCTAAAGACTTACTACAGGAACTTGATGTTTTGGTCATTACTCGTGTCTGGAAATTTTCTGACGAGTCAGGATTAATGACGCGTTAGGTACTAGCTACAAGCAGGGAAGCTTTATTTTTTGTATAATCATCGCCTGCCTTCTTACCTGCGATAAAAATCATGTTTATCCTACATAGCTCCAATAAAACGGAAAATCTACTAGAACATTTAGCAACGATTATTAATACCGTTCCTTTAGACTCCCCCTTTACCAAAGAAATCTTTTTAATCCAAAGCCAAGGCATGGAGCGCTGGCTATCGCAGCAATTAGCGACAAAATTCAAAACCTTTGCCAATTTCGAATTTTTATTCCCCAGTAAATTTTTTAGCCAAATGGCGAGGCACATTCAGCAGAAATTAAAGTCTGATGAATTTGCCCGTGAATTAATGGTCTGGCGTTTTGAACTCATCTTACGTGAACTAGACGAGCCGATTTTTGCACCGCTAGCGCAATATCTCAATGGCGAAAATACCGAATTAAAACGCTTTCAATTAGCCACCCATTTAGCGCAAGTTTTTGACCAATATCAAATCATGCGTCCGCACATGCTCAATGACTGGCAGCAAGGAAAACTGCACTCTGCCAGCAATACTGAAAAATGGCAGCAAGCTTTATGGCTGAGATTAACCGCACAAACGGGCGAACAGCACCGTGGCGCATTATGGTTACAAACCATTGCACAATTTAATCAACTTGCTGAAGGGACATTAAGCGAGCAATTACCCGAACGAATTTCGATTTTTGGCTTAAATACCATGCCACCCTTGTTTATGGAGTTCTTACGAGGCTTAGCTAAACATACCGATGTGCATTTTTATTTACTCAATCCAGCACAAGCCTTTTGGGCGGATATAGTCAGCAGAAAACAAGCGGATTTAGCTGAATTTGAAAACGGCCATCCTCTATTAGCCAGCTTAGGACAACAAGGCCGAGAGTTTCAGCAAATGTTACTCGACCATGAATTTGCCGTCGAACTGAACAGTTTTGCAGAAAATGAACCCATCGAAGCCAATCTCAGCCTATTGCAACAAGTACAAAATGACATCCTGAATAATTTAAGCGAATCAACCCCAGTTGCGCGCGACAATTCAATAAGCATCCACTCCTGCCATTCGCGTATGCGCGAAGTGGAAGTACTAAAAGACCAGCTATTACACGCGCTAGAATCCGATCCCGCTATGGAACTGCGCGACATTGTTATCATGGCACCGGATATCCAGCAATACACACCGTTTATCAGTGCAGTTTTTGATGGCATACAACACAGCATTGCTGACCGCAGTTTGCGCAGTAGTAATGCGACCTTTGATGCTTACTTACGTTTTCTGCGCTTAACCCAAGGTCGCTTTGGCTGGCAAGCGGTAATGGATTTACTCAATCAAAAAGAGGTCTATCAATGCTTTGGTTTAAATGAAGCAGACCTTGATCTAATTAGCCATTGGGTCGCAAAAACGCGTATACGCTGGGGGCAATCAGCCGCGCATAAAAAACAACTGAACTTACCTGAATCCCCAGAAAATACCTGGCAAGCGGGCTTAGAGCGCTTACTAATGGGTTATGCCGTCGGTACTGAAGAGGATTTTTTTGCGGGAGTGTTGCCTTACAGTGAAATTGAAGGTTCCGCCGCTCAAGCCTTGGGTGGCTTACATGATTTTCTTAATTTACTGTTTAGAGCCAGCCAGGAATTAGCCAAAGCCTACACCCTAGAGTCATGGTCAAAACGCTTACTTTATTATGTTGATTTACTGTTTCCTGTAGAAAATAGCGACGCTGCGCAACAAGCAGGCAAACAACAGATTAATGAAATCTTACTTGAATTAACTGGTGAACTCTCAGACTTACATCAGCAACCTGTTGCCTTAGCCGTTATTTCAGCCTGGCTGGAAGGACGCGTAGAAGAAACCAAATCGGCTAATGGCTTCTTGCGCGGTCAATTAACCTTTTGCTCGATGCTGCCGATGCGCTCGATTCCCTTTAAAGTCATTGCGCTATTAGGCATGAATGAAGGTGAATTTCCACATATTGACCAGCACCTCACCTTTGATTTACTGGGCAAAGATTTTAAGCCGGGCGATCGTTCGCGTCGTGCCGATGATCGTTACCAGTTTCTGGAAATTCTCTTATCGGTACGCAAGCAATTAATCATCACTTATATAGGTCAATCCATCAGTGAAAATGAAAATATTCCTGCTTCCGTGGTGATTCATGAATTACTGGATATTATGCACAGCCATTATCAATTGACTGATCTGGTGATTAAACATCCTTTGCAAAGTTTTAGTGCGCGCTATTTTAGCAACGCCCCTGACTTTATCAGCTATAACCAAACCGATTTAGCGACAGCAAAAGCGCTGATTAAACATGAGCCAATGAATCAAGCTTGGTGGCAAGGCGATCTAGCGCATGAAGAGCAGGAAGTGTTAGAAATTAATGATTTATTTGCTTATTTTCGACATCCGCAAAAATACTTTTTACAACGAGGCTTGAATATTCGCTTTGCGCAACTTGAAGGTGAAGACTCGGAACGTGAGCCGTTTGATTTAGAAGACAGCTACCGCATTCATCATCAATGGATTGAAGCCAAACTCCATGAACGCAATTTATCGCTAGCTAAATTAAAAGCGCAAGGTCGCTGGATTTCAGGTGAATTAGGTGCAGTGACTTTTGCGCAACAAGAGCAGGAAATTGAGCAATTTGTGGATAAAATTAAAGCCAAACAAGCCGGCACGGCACTCGCTCCTTTAGCCATTGATTTAAACATCGGCTCAGTTCGTTTAGTCGGCTCATTAGCCAACCTCTACAATAATGCCAGTTTGTTTTATCGCTATTCACCGATGAAAGGCAAAGACTTTATTATTGCTTGGTTACAGCATTTAATTATCAATCGAGAGCGCGAGCATATCACCCATTTAGTCAGTCAGGATGACTTTATCAGCTTTTTACCTGAACATATTCAAGGCAATGAATTAGAGCAATTGCTTACTTATTATCAAGCCGGACAACACAGTCCAGAAGCATTTTTCACCGAAGCCGCCTTTAGCTATGCCAGACAACAAGCTAGCTTAAATAAGCCCAAATCTCGCGCGTCAAAATCTGCGCTAGAAGCCGCAAAAGAAACGTTAAACAAAGCCCGCGAACAAAGCTATGAGCCGGAATTAAAATTATTGTATAAAAACCTAGCCACTGTCGATGACTTACTAAATGCCGATTTTGAGCATTATTCCAGCACTTTAATATTAGCGGCTTGGGAGGCTACACATGCAAAATGAGCAAAATTTCAATCCGATTAGTACGCCATTAACCCAAGGCATTAATCTTTTAGAAGCCAGCGCGGGCACGGGTAAAACTTACGCGATTGCCATGTTAGCTTTGCGTTTTGTGGTCGAACAAGACTTAAATATCGAACAAATTTTAATTGTTACCTTTACAAGGGCCGCCACTAAAGAATTAAAAGAGCGCGTCCGCGCACGACTGGTTGAAGCCAAGCAATTTTTCTCAGGGCAAGGCACAAATATTGATGCCAATATAGCCTTATGGGCCGAACAACTGATAGCGACCGACGAGATTAGCGTCAAAACAGCGATCACGCGTTTAAATAATGCGCTATTAAGTATTGATCAAGCGGGCATTTTTACCATTCATGGATTCTGCCAGCGCCTATTAAAAGAACACGCTTTAGAAAGCGGCCAGATGTTTGATGTCGAGCTAAGCGATGAAGTCGCCACTGTGCGCCAGCAAATGGCCGATGATTTCTGGCGCGCGCAAATTTATCCACGCAACGCCTTTGAAGTTTCCTTGCTTTGCCATGAATATGCAACACCCGATGCTTTATTAAAAAGTCTGGGTAATGTTGCTAATACCTTAAAAATACTGCCTGCGGTTGAAGATTTAGATACCTTATTAAGCACGATCAAAAAACAAGCCAGCGCAGCACAAGAGAGCTTGGCAAAGCAAGGCGACGCATTAACCGAGTGTGTTTCAGCTGGCTATTTTAAACTAACTTATACAAAGCGCTTTGCCGAATCTTATAAACAATTAAGCCATTGGTTAAATGAAACCGTTGCCGCCGATAAGCACTTCAACTGCGCGCTGCCCAGAGTGACTTGTTTTAAAGATTTTAGCGCCAGCACGCTAGCTAAAGAAATCTATGTTGCCAAGAAAGATCAGCTTGCTTTTGATAGCGCGCCATTTGACGCGCTCGCTAATGAGATCACTAAAATCAGCCTGGTATTACGTCGCTCCTTAGCCCAAAACTTGCAGGAAAATTTAGATATTCGTCTGCAACAACTCAATGTCATGTCCCATGACAGCTTAATTAGTCGTACCGCTGATGCTTTATCCCATAGCGGTGGTGAATTATTAATTAGCGCCATTCGCCAACAATATCGGGTTGCCCTAATTGATGAATTTCAAGATACCGATCAAACGCAATGGCATATTTTTTCGCATTTATTTGCTGCAAAGGAACAGTCTTTATATCTTATTGGTGATCCGAAACAAGCCATTTATAAATTCCGTGGCGCCGATATACACTCTTATTTATCCGCTAAAACACAAGCTAAACAACATTATACTTTGGGTCATAATTGGCGCTCCCATCCCGATTTAGTTAAGGCGATTAATCAACTATTTCAACTTAACAGCCATCCTTTTGTCTTCAAGGATTTAAACTTTAATGCCGTCAAACCAGCACTCAGTGCCGCACATGGCAGCTTATATGCAAATGATACGATGTTGCCGCCTTTAGCTTTGTGGCAATTGGCCGAAAGTGAAGCTAAAACGGGTTATTGGACGTCAGGCAAAGCCGCCGAAGAATTAAAAATAGCCATTACCAATGAAATCGTTCAACTATTAACCGGGACAACTCAGTTAACCATAAAAGATAAATCACGCGCATTAAAGCCTGCCGATATTGCCATTTTAGTGCGTACTAATAATCATGCAAAACTGTATCAGGATTGCTTAAAAGAAGCGGGCATTCCCGCAGTATTAAATAGTAATGAGTCGGTTTTCAAGAGCGCCCAAGCGAGCGATTTACATATTTTAATGCAAGCATTAGCACAACCCAGCGATATGGCTTTAGTTAAACAAGCGCTGACTTTATCGTGGTTTGGATTGGATGGACAAGCTTTACATCAATTACTCAGTGACGAAGTACAATTAGGGTCTTGGCTGAATCACTTTCAAGATTATCATTTACTCTGGCAAAAAAACGGCTTCATGGCGATGATGTTGCGCCTCTTCAGCCAAGAAAATGTACACGTGCATATCGCCAAAACGCAAAATGCCGAAAGACAAATCACCAACCTACAGCATTTACTGGAGTTAATTCAACAAGCCAGCCTTGATGATCATCTAGGTATCCATAAAACAGTCTCTTGGTTACGCACAGCGATCACCGAAGAAAATACCAATGATGAGCAGCAACTGCGCTTAGAAAGTGATGCTGATGCGGTAAAAATTGTCACTATGCATCGCTCTAAAGGTTTGGAATATCCTATCGTATTCTGCCCTTATCTTTGGTATCGTCGTGATAAATTAACCAGTGAAAAACACCTCATCACCTGCCATGCGCAAGGTGCAATGATTGCCGATTTAGGTTCGGAGCAATTTGAGCTACACCGCGCCATTGCCATACAAGAAGAACTCGCCGAAGATTTACGCATTTTATATGTGGCACTGACGCGCGCTAAATATCGTTGCTATCTACCGTGGATTAATGAGCGTTCGGAAAAAAAGCCTAATCAATCCGCCCTCGCGTATTTATTAAGCGATGAAAAAGCGTTTGCCGAAATGAGCTTTGCTGAGCAACAAGCCAGCTTAGAGCAATTAGCCAGCGCTTACCCAGCAAGTTTTAGTTATCAATTAATTGCTAAGGAAAACGCATTACAAGGCAGTTACCAAGCAACTAAAACTGAACAAAATTTATCCGCACACGAACAAAAACGCCATTTATACAGCAGCTGGCAAATGAGCAGTTATACCGCGTTATCGTATTTAAGTTTGCATGATGCACCTGAGTTACCTTTAGATAAAGCGGAAGAAACCAGCGATCTCACTGACCGCACACAGCAAGAACCGCTAACATTAGCCAAAGGCGCACATACCGGTAATGTCTTACATGACTTATTGGAAAATATTGCCTTTAGTAAACTAGCCTTGCGCGAAGATATAAGTGAGCGACGGGATAACACCTGCCAGCGCTACGGCCTAAAAGTGGAGCAACCAGAAATTATTGATGAATTGCTTTATCAGGCAGTCAATACCCCGCTTGCTTTGGATGATGCGCAATTTACCTTAGCCAATCTTAATGAACGATCTTGCCTCAAAGAAATGCCATTTTATTTAACGCTGGCTGATTTTTCCACCGAGGAAATTAATTTTCTCCTGCAAGATAGCCCCACTTATCAAGCTTTGTCAGAGAGACAAATGCAAGGCTATTTGACCGGTTTTATCGATTTAATTTTCGTCCACCGAGGGCGCTATTATGTCTTGGATTATAAAAGTAATGCCTTGCCAGACTACCAGCCTGACACCTTAATACATGCGATGCGCGAGCATAATTATGGCCTGCAATACTGGCTTTATAGCGTGGTTTTACATCTCTATTTGCAAAAGCGTTTACCTGATTATCAGTTTGAGCAACATTTTGGCGGCGTGCGCTATTTGTTCCTCAGAGGTATGCAAGCTGAGCTAGCAATGAGTGGTGTCTTTAGCGATCTACCTGATGAAGAACTATTAAATGAATTAAGTCATATATTTACCACGCCAGCATAAAGCGAACTTTAACCCACTTGCCTGCCAACTTTTAATTTAACTCAATACACAAGCTAGCCAATGCCTCAAAACAAAGCAAAATTACTACTTTTATCTCTGCCGTTATTTTTATCTAGCTGCGCCCTAGATAAACAAAACAGCATTGATACGCAACACTCAGTAGCAAACGAAACCCCAAAAGATCTATATATACTACCTGGTTTGGATCATGGATTAATACAGTCACCTATCAATATATACTCTTTCAAAGAACACCAAAGCAATCACCATAAAATAACCTTTCACTTTCAAGATAAAATAAAAGCCATCGAAAACCTAGGCCATACGGTACAACTCGACTTTACTGAAGGTAGTACGATTGATTATGAAGGTCTATCCTATAACTTTAAACAAATGCATTTTCATACCCCTTCCGAACATCTTATTGATGGCGTCACTTATCCGATGGAAATGCATATAGTCACTAATATACCTGCGAAAAATAACGCCGACAAACCACACTACTTAGTGATTGGAGTATTATTTAAGATGGGACAAACCAATAAATTTTTAGATGAATTTATTAATTTAATTCCTAAAAAAGCGCATAAAATTGCCCCCTTAAACGCTGGCTCAGTAAAACTTCATGATTTATTTCCAGATGATGAAGAGAAAAATGTTGAAAATTTTTACCATTACCGAGGTTCACTAACCACCCCTCCTTATACTGAAGCAGTAGAATGGTTCGTGTTAAAACATATTATCGAGGCCTCACCCCAGCAGATAGAAACAATAAGTGCGATAGAAGGAAATAATGCTCGCCATATTCAAGGGATATTTGGCCGTTCGATTGATTAACCTCTCTTGCTGGAGTATGGCTATCTACACAACTTTTATATTTTTAAATACAATGAATTAAAAAGTGAAGTTACTCCCTCTCCTGCTGGAGAGGGCGGGGGTGAGGAGAATAAAATCAAGGCTTTATCTATTTTCCCGCATCCAACCTAATCATGTTGGGCTATCCCTGCCCAACGCCCTTTGGGTAAATGCAAACCCGATCCTTGCGGGTTTGTCCCTCTGGAGAAGGCTTTAAGACTTGTGTAGATAGCTATGCACTTAGAAACGAAGAGCGGATAATTGTGTAGATCCCTAAGATTGATTTAATGTTCCACGTGAAACATTAATAACCATCCTCGCCTTTTCTTGAAAAACTGGCACTATTAATGGAGTACTCAAGCATGGCTATCAGCGTCTTTGATCTATTTAAAATTGGTATCGGCCCTTCCAGTTCGCATACAGTTGGCCCTATGCGCGCTGCATTGACTTTTGTACAGGCACTGGAAAAACAAAACCACTTATCTACACTAGAAACCATCAGCATAGAATTCTTTGGTTCTTTAGGTGCCACGGGCAAAGGTCATGGCAGTAATAAAGCCGTTATCCTCGGTTTACTGGGAGAAACACCTGATGCCATCGATCCAGACACCATTAATGACAAACTCAATAGCGTTGAGCAATCGGGTGAACTGCGTCTATTAAACCAATATCCGATTAAATTCAGCGCAACTGAAAGTATTGTTTTTCATCGTAAAGCCCTCCCCTTCCATGCGAATGGCATGCGCTTTAGCGCCAAAGATAAAAACCAACTAACCCTGCTGGAAAAAGAATTTTATTCCGTTGGCGGTGGTTTTATCGTCAGCGAAACCGATACTGCTATAAATTATGATAACGGCAATAACTGCTTACCTTATCCGTTTAAAAGTGCCGATGAATTATTAAAACTGTGCATGACGCATAAATGTTCTTTTAGTCATATCATGTTTCAAAATGAAAAAGCATGGCTCAGTGAAGGCGAAATTAAACGTAATTTATTATCTATCTGGGCCGCCATGCAAGCCTGTGTACAGCGAGGTCTTCATCAAGAAGGTATTTTACCCGGCGGCATGAAAGTCAAACGCAGAGCTGCGGGCTTATATCAACAGCTATTGAGTGAACAAGACTCACCTTTAGCAACCATGCCGATAGGTACTTTAGATTGGGTTAATTTATATGCCTTAGCCGTCAGTGAAGAAAATGCCGCTGGTGGTCGCGTGGTCACCGCACCAACCAATGGTGCAGCGGGTATTATTCCCGCCGTACTGCATTATTATTGGAAGTTTTGTCAAGGTGCCAATGAACAAGGCATTATTCGCTTTTTACTCACAGCGGGCGCTATTGGCTATTTATATAAAGAAAACGCCTCTATTTCCGGTGCCGAAGTCGGCTGTCAGGGTGAAGTCGGTGTCGCTTGTTCTATGGCTGCCGGTGCTTTAGCCGAAGTATTAGGCGGCACACCAGAACAAGTGGAAAATGCCGCGGAAATCGGCATGGAACATAATCTAGGTCTTACCTGTGATCCCGTCGGCGGATTAGTGCAAGTGCCCTGTATCGAACGCAATGCCATGGGTGCAGTAAAAGCGATAAATGCAGCACATATTGCCTTGCGCGGCGATGGTACGCATTTTGTCTCTTTAGATAAAGTAATCAAAACCATGCATGCAACAGGCGCAGATATGCAGAGTAAATATAAGGAAACTTCACGCGGTGGTTTGGCGGTTAATTTGATTGAGTGTTAGATTTTATAGAGTGTTGTTTGATGTTGCATTTTGTGCGATAACAATCAGGCGATAATACTAAAAAAATCTCTCAAGGAGTAAG